>OMWF01000065.1 GCA_900314665.1 uncultured Actinomycetes bacterium | reverse complement strand
GGCGTCATTCACATGGTCGGTGGCGAGATGGCCCTTATCGGCGCCATCCTGGTCGGCCCCCGCATCGGCAAGTTCGATAAGGACGGCAAGCCCAACGTGATCGCCGGCCACAGCATCACCCTCGGCGCCCTGGGCGTGTTCATCCTCTGGTTCGGCTGGTACGGCTTCAACGGCGCGGCCGGCGGCAGCGTGGCCCAGGTCGCCCAGATCTTCACCACCACCACCATCGGTGCTGCGGCCGCTGCCTGCACGGCCATGGTCTTCACCTGGGCCCGCGACGGCAAGCCCGACGTCTCGATGACCTTGAACGGCGCGCTGGCCGGCCTGGTCGCCATCACCGCTCCCTGCGCGGTTGTCGATGGCCTCGGTGCCCTCATCATCGGCATCATCGCCGGTGTCCTGGTCGTCCTCTTCGTCGGCTTCTTCGATGCCATCCATGTCGACGACCCCGTCGGCGCGGTCTCCGTCCACGGCGTCTGCGGACTCTTCGGCATCATCGCGGTCGGACTCTTTGCCAACCCCCAGATCATGGCTACCTACGGGGTTGAGTGCGGCGCGGGCCTGTTCTACGGCGGCGGAGCGACCCAGCTCGGCATCGAGCTGCTGGGCGGCGTCTCCATCCTCGCCTGGACCGCAGTGACCGGTTTTGCCCTGTTCTTCATCATCAAGCACACCATCGGCCTGCGCACCACTGAGGTCGAGGAGGTCGAGGGCATGGACATCGCCGAGCACGGCCTGGTCTCCGCCTACGCCGACTTCCTGCCCATCGTCCCCTCCATCGGCGTCGAGTCCGCCGTCCCCGTCGACCTGACCGGCATCAAGCCCGCTCCCATCCGGGCCGCCGGCACGATGACCCGCGTGAGCATCATCTGCAGCCAAGACAAGTTCGTCACCCTCAAAGAGACCCTGGCCCAGATCGGCGTGACCGGCATGACCGTCTCCAACGTCATGGGCTGCGGCATCGAGAAGGGCAAGAACGGCCAATACCGCGGCGTCAAGACCAACGTCAACCTGCTGCCCAAGCTGCAAGTGGACATCGTGGTCAGCGAGGTCGACCCCGCCCTGGTGGTGGCTGCGGCCAGCAAGGTTCTGCACACCGGCGGCGCCGGCGACGGCAAGATCTTCGTCTCCAACGTCGAGGACGTGATGCGCGTCTCCACCGGACAGACCGGCACCGCCGCCCTCGATATGAACGTCAGGCTGGCAGACAACTAGGAATCAGCCAGCATCACGACGCCCTCCATATGCGGGAGAGGGCCCCGGCGACGAACCGGGGCCCTCTCCGTGTGTCAACATCGCAGGCGTAGGAGGCGGCGTTACTCCTTGTCCCAGCGGAGGAAGGCCCACGACCAGGTCGTTTTGTAGTCGAAGGTCCATGAGCCCCGGTCGAAGACGAGGTGCTCGCGGCAGAAATCCTGCAGGCGCTTGGCCTCGCTGTCCGAGAGGTCGCCAAAGCTGCCGGCCACAAACTGGTACCCCTCGTCATAGCTGGAGAAGTCCATGTGACGCTCACCGGGGATGAAGTTCACGCTGCAGCAGATGCCCATGTCGTAGAGGCAATCCACGACCTCGATGTAGTCAGGCGGGGCGGGAAGCTCGCGGCCGACCGCCTCCCAGAGCCGCCGGTCGTGGCTGGGCATATCGCCGTGGATGGTGGTCAGGCAGGCGCGGCGGCGGGCATGGGCGTCGAGCTTGGACAGGCACGACTCCAGGTCGGGCGCCGCGCTCGAGCGCGAGGCAAAGGCCACGTCCGCCACCGGCACCCCGGCCTCATCCCAATCGTCGCCCCATGAGCAGACCTTGGCGTCGATGTTGGCGATCCCGAGGTCGCAGGCCTGCCGGCGCAGCGCCTCGATCATCTTGGGGGAGAGGTCGATGGCCGTGACCTGCTTGACCGTGCGGGCCAAAGGGAGGCTGATGGTCCCCGGGCCGCTGCCCACGTCGAGCGCCGTCCACGAGGGGTCGGCATCCATCAGCGCCAGGAACTTCCGATGGTAGGACGACATCTGGCTGCGTCGAGCGTACGAGCCTGCCCGCTGGTCCCATGCGGCGCGCGACTCCTCCTCGGTCTTGCGGCCGGTGTAGGCGTTCCAGCGCTCAGGGTCAAAGTGCGTCATCGCCGTCAGCCCTGGTCGCAGGCGCAGTCGCTGCAGTGCTCGCACGGAGCCGGGCTCTCGTCGTGCGTGCCCTTGTCGTTGCGGTAGTCGGTGTTGAAGAAGCCGCTGCCTTTGAACACCACGCCGCTGGGAACAAAGACGTGCTCTGAGATGGTGCCGCAGTTGGGGCAGGGGACCTGGGGCTTCTCGCGCATCCCATGCTGGAACTCAAACTCGGTCTGGCACTGGGGGCAGCGGTATACGTAAGTGGGCATAAGTGGTCGTTCCTTCTCGGTCGCGTGCTGAATGGTTCAACACCCGAGAGTACAACGGAGCTGCGGCGGATGGCGCGGCTTTGGCCCGTCTTTGCCGCGAGCCGTCCGCGCTGCCCGCCGCCAACGGGGCGGATGCGCTAGGCTACAG
>OMWF01000215.1 GCA_900314665.1 uncultured Actinomycetes bacterium | reverse complement strand
TCGTTGAGATGGGCCGTCAGCAGCGGCTGCCAGGCCGTGCCCTGAGCGGCGGGAATGGCCAGGTAGCGATTGAGCGCGAAGAGACCCAGCGGCACCAGCAGGCAGAGCGCGTCAAAGCGCCACCATGAGCCTATCCGAGCGCCGCGAACAGCCAAAGCCCCACCGCGATGCCAAACGCGATGACCAGAATCCACCAGCATCCGCCGTGCCCGTTGCCGTCTGCCATACAAGCCTCCTCTGTCAGGGTCTGCCTTCATGGTAGCAGGAGGGTGCGAGCCATTGGAGCGGAGGGGAGACGGCGCACCTGAAGTCACAGAAACGCGAGCTCAGAGCAGCCCGATCAGGGCACGGGGCGCTCCGGCGGCACGTCCGTACGCCGCCGCGCCCACCGCATGCGATCAGCGCCCGCCGCGATTATGGCCGCGATGGCTCTCTCTGCCCGGGCCCTCGTGCGGAACGGCGGGCTGCAGAGTGCCGGTCCTGACATACTCGCTGACCATGTCCAGGCCGGGGCGGGCCTTCGAGTGCAGCGGGCCCACGGACAGCGGGTTGACCTCGAGGGCTCCATCGGACCTGAGATATGAGTTGTCCACCCAGGTGTCGTGCTGCATGACGCCGTCGTCCGAGAAGTAATACCACTTATGATCGACGACCCGCCATCCGGTCGCGCGGCACGAGTATTCATCGACGTAGTACCAGTTGCCCTCGTCCTGGACCCATTGGCTGACGGCTGCGCTCGTGCTCTGGCCGTCGAACCAGAAGTAGTAGCCGGACCACTCGACCCAGCCGCGCGGGGCCACCACCGGCAATCCGTCCTGATAGCAGTACATGTAGGTGCCGGTGTCATGATGTCGGTAGACCATATCATCGTCATGGGTGTTGAAGCTGATGCCGCCCTCGCCCAGCGTGGCCACCGTGGCCTGATAGCCCCTGCCCAGCGCCTCCTGCGCCGTATAGATATGGGTGCCCAAATCGTTGAGCTTGTAGAGGGTGCGAGTGCTGAAGAGCTCGAACTGCCCGGTCTGAATGGCGTAGGTGGGCGTCAGGGCATCCAGGTACCCGTCGGTGTTGGAGCCGTCGTTGGCGTGATGTCCCAGCTTGAGGTAGTCCACATGCCCCAGAGTCTGGGCCAAGCGGTCCTCATCGCCCAGGTAGTTGTTGATGTCTCCGGAGAGAAACGCGCGCTGCCCGTACGCCTCCACCAGCAGGCCCCAGGACATGTCGTTGGCGTCGAGCGCCTTGTGCACGCTGAAGTCGTGGTCGTGGTTCTCGATAGTGAGCTGCATGTCGCCCAGCGTGAAGTGCGCGCTGTGCTTGGCGATGACCGTGTCGCTCACCTGTTGGATGAGCTCGGCGCCCACCAGGTTTGCCGCTTCCACCGCCTGATCGTACACGTACTGGTTGTCCCACAGGGCGGGCTCGTACCCGATCATCGAATCGCTGTACTTGCCCAGATAGACGCGCTGGGGCTGGTAACGCTCAATGACCTCGTTGGCAAGCCCGATATGGTCGCTGTGCGGATGCGTCCCCATGAAGAAGACAAAGTTGTCGTGGTTGACGCCCAGCTCGTCGAGATAGGCAAAGACCTGCTCGTCATAGCCGTCCTCGGTGTTGATGCCGCTGCGCAGCGGATAGCGGGAGTCCGAGCCGTCGGGGTAGTCGAGGTCCTCACCCGCATCCACCATGCCAAAGAGCCCGTTGCTCTCCAGGATGATGCAGTCGCTGTAGGTCTGCGACATCACATGGATCTTGGCATCGGCGTACGCCTTATGAGGGGCGTGAGCGCCGGCCAGACCGGGTATCGGCGCGACAATCAGCAAAGCCAGCCCCACTGCCAGGCAGACAGCCCATCCAAGACGACCCCTGAAGCGTCTCGCCACCCGCTCTCCCATGCCTTCTCCCCTCTTGCCGCGGCTGCCGCTGCCGCAAACGCCCTGCGGCACCGCAACGGCACCTAGCGCACGCGCTTCTCCATGATGAAGTCGTCCATGATAAAGCCGCTGCCGATGTCGGTCTCCACCGCGTCGATGGTGACGAACCTGTTGCCCTCGTAGGCGCGGATGCCGAGCACGTTGCCCTTGTTGACGGTGAGGTACATGGCCGACAGCCCGCGGCATTGGCACAGGGCGCCATAGAAGCCGATGGCGCGGCTGGCAAAGTGACGGCCGCGGGCCTCGGACAGCAGGTAGATCTTGGAGATGAAGAAGCGGTTGGTCTCCGGCTCCACGCGCCCGCCGGTGTACCCCATCACGGCCCGTGCGGCAAGGATGCCGCCTCCTCGTCAGAGACCTCGTCCCCGTCCGCCACCAAGAACCAGTACTCGTAGCCGTGCTCGGCCATGTCCCGCTTGATGGCGGGCAGGCTCTGGAAGTTCTCGATCATGTACTCGGTCTGATCCAGGCCGATAAGGGCCGGCCAGTAGCCGCGCCAGATCTCTGCCGCCAGCTCGGCCAGCCGCTCCTGGTCCTGGTCGCCGTGCACGGGAACGAAGTGAAGGGTCATGGTCGCTCCTCCCTTAAGAAGAACCGACAGCGGCACTGACCGCTGCCGGTCCTGCAAGCCCCCTGCGGACGCCGCCGCTTAGCGGTACTCGCGGTAGAGCTTCTCGAAGGCGACAAGGGCGCCCTCGATGGTCTCCTTTGAGCAGCAGTAGCCGGCCCGCACCCAGCCCTTGACGCCGAAGCCGTCGGAGGGGACCAGCAAAAGCTCATACTTCTTAGCCCGCTCGTAGAAGGCGTTGGCGTCCGGCTCAAGCGCTTGAATCCACATGTAGAAGGCGCCCTGCGGCTTGATGTAGGTGTAGCCGATGCGGTCGAGGCCCTCCATCAGAATCTTGCGGTTGACGTCGTAGGGCTCGATATTGACCGGAGCGTCGATGCACGCCTGCACCACCCTCTGGAAGAGGGTGCCGGCGCAGATGTATCCCAGGGACCGTCCTCCGCCGCAGATGGCCTTGTAGACGCGGTCGTGGTCGGGCATCGAGGGCGGCACCAGGATGTAGGCGATGCGCTCGCCCGGCAGCGAGAAGCTCTTTGACCACGAGTAGCAGACGATGGTCGCCGGATAGAGGTCGGGCACCCAGGCGGGCGTGAGCCCGTCGTAGGCAAGCTCCCGGTACGGCTCATCGCTCACCAGGTAGATGGTGTGGCCGTACTCCCTGCTCTTGGCGGCGAGAAGGTCAGCCAGATCCTTGATGTTCTGGTCCGTGTAGACGGTGCCCACCGGGTTGTTAGGCGAGTTGATGATGATGGCCGCGGTCTTGGGGTTGATGGCCCGTTCAAGCGCCGGGATGTCCATCTGGAAGTCGTCCGTCCGAGTGAGGACCTCCACCAGCGTGGCGCCGACGTTCTCAGTCCAGGTCTTGTACTCGGTAAAGTACGGGACGTTGGTGATGACCTCCTCACCCGGCTGGACCAGGCCCTTGAAGGTGATGGCGATGCTCGAGGAGGCGCCGCTGGTGAGGTAGAGGTCGGCGGCGCTGTAGCTCTGGTTGAAGCGGCGGTTGAGGTTCTCGGCGATGGTCTGGCGGACGTCCTCCAAGCCGGGCGAGGGCGTGTAGGCGTGCATGGTCCCCTTGCTCTCCTGGGCCATGCGGGCGATGGTCTCGTCGATGATGGCCGGTGAGGGCACCGAGGGATTGCCGATGGAGAGGTCGTAGACGTTCTCAGGCCCCACGATGGCCTTGCGCTCGAGGCCGTAGGCAAAGGTCTCTCGAATCTTATTGGGAGCTGCGCCCAGCTCGTACATGTGCTCGTTGATCATGATGCCGGCTTTCAGTCGCTGTTCAAAAGGTGTCTGGCTGCCCATGATAACGCAGGTAGCGCCCCCTGCCGCGCAGCCCTCGGCAGCCGCGCCGACCTGCGCCGGGCAAGCCGCCAAACGCTGTCAGAAGTGGAAGGCGGGACGGGTGGCGCACCTGGTTTGCAAACTCGCAAGGCCCACCCGCCACCCACCCCAACGCGGCGTTGGGGAGAGACTCAAGAGTTGCTGTTGTCATCCGGGTGATTCATTCCGCACAAGCCGAGCATTCTTGATACGCTAGACAGGTAATCATGCACAACTGAATGTGTTTCTTTCGTGCATCTGCTCATGCCAGCTTGCCTCTGGCAGCGGCTGCACGAACCGCATCGACCCGTTGGGAGGGACCCGCCTGATGTCATTACGCAAGCGGCTTGGCTGGACGTTTCTTATCGGTGGCGCGCTCGGCGCCCTGTCGCAGATCATCTATAACCTGTGGTCGGCATTCTGCACCAACCCCGGCTTCATCCTGAGCAGGACCTTGGGCTCCGACGTCCTGGTGACGATGGGCGTCATCGGCGCCCTGCTGGGCGGCTTGGGCCTCTACCGCCACCTGGCCTCGCGCACCACGTTTGGCGCCGGTCTGCCCTTCTCGGGCTTTGCCTTTGGCATCGGCGAGAACATGATCGGCCCCTGGACCAAGCCCAAGAACAACGGGCGCGAGGGGTTCTGGCATTGCACCTGGCACGGTCTCTGGCTTGTGATCTGGTTCAATGTGCTGGTCTTTGCCCTCTCCTTCTTTATCGCCGGCCTCTGCTACTACGGCGCGGGAATCAAGGAGAGCACCCAGTACCTGCTGGTGCAGCCGCTCGCCCATCCCGTCAGCGGTCCGCTGCTCTATCTCACCGCCTTCATCACCGGCGGCCTCATCACCTGCGTCTGGGAGCTGGTCATCGTCATCACCAAGCTTCCCATGTCCGCCGTGCTGGCCATTGCCTGGTGCTCGGGCACGCTGCTGGCCCCCACGGGCATCATGGCCTGGCTCTCGAGCTTTGGCGGATGGGGCATGAACGTGATGATCATGAACGGCGGCCAGATTCTCTACAACGTGGGATTCATGTTCTTCAACGGCACGCCCGGGGCCGGCTTCGAGTTTGCAGCGCTGGTCATCACCATCGGCTGCCTGTTCCTGACCGGGTGGCTCTGCTTCATCCTTCACATCATCAAGTACGGGCACAAATCGCAGGATCACCGCGACGGGCAGGTCGTCGTGCCGACCGCCAAGGCCCAAGCGGACGCCGCCAGCTGCCCGGCCTGAGACGCGGCTCTGACGTTCTTGTTGTTCTGCCTGAGACCCCGGCCTCCCCAAGGAGCGCCGGGGCCTGTTGATTGTGGGGCGCGTCAGACCGGACCCAGGCCTTGGAGCGCCGGCACGCTGAAGCGTCGGCACGCTGCTCGCATCGAGTCGGAACTGGAACCTGGGGTGGCGTTGGAGCCAAACCGATCCTGGGCCCAGGGTCGATACCGGGCCGAACTAAGCATGAAACCAGGGCGGAGTCGGCTGGACCTGGAGCACGAACCGAGCCCAGGCCTGGGCTAAAGCCACGGCCGAGACCCCACAGTGCCGGAGTCTGGCTCCCGCGCTGCCAACTTTCGACGGTTTTGGCGATGACCCGGTGTGAGCTCTGCCACTCCATTCCAACTTTTGACGGCTTTGTCCAAGCCAAGCCCGCCAAGCCGCGCATTTTCCGGGATTCAGAGAAGTGTCAGAAGCAAAACCTCAGGTAAAACGATTGTGTCATTTCCGCGTTCTCCGCCCTGGCGGCAAACCTTGGACAAAGCCGTCAAAAGTTGGTACCTAACTACGTTATGACGCCGCCGTCTGGCCAAAGCCGTCGAAAGTTGGCATCACCGGTTGGGGCTGCACCGGCCGCCGCCTGCGCAGCCCGCCCGGACGGGATGAAAATGGCGGCCCATGGCTCGCCGCTGCCTCTGCTGCAAGGGATTGAGGCGATTTTCCCACATACAGCGATGCGGGCTCCCCTGCCCGAGAGCCCGCATCCGTTGAGCTAGAACCTCTGTCATTGAATCCGAGT
>OMWF01000066.1 GCA_900314665.1 uncultured Actinomycetes bacterium | reverse complement strand
GCTTATGGCGTGAGGTGGCACCTCTGATGCAGGTCACGGCCGATTTAGGCAGCTTGAGCTCGCTGGCGATAAGCGCACAGACGGCCTTGGTGGCCTTTCCGTGCTCGGGCGGGGCAGCTACCTTGACCGCCAGCTCCAGCTCCTCCGAGGCGCCCTTGCGCATCCCCAGGACCTGGTCGCGTCCGCCTTTGGGGGTGACTACCACGGCGACTCTCACCATGCATCCTCCCCCGTCCCCGCAAGCCTCAAGCACACGTCCATCCGGCCTGCTAGGCCCGCGTCCCTAGCGCTGCCGCGTCTTCCAGCCATGAAGGATGGTCTGGTCGCGGTCGGGACCCACGGTGATGATCGAGGCGGGGACCCCGGCCAGTTCCTCCAGACGCTCGATGTACGCCCGCGCGTTGGCCGGCAGCTCCTCGTAGGTGCGGCAGCCGGTGATGTCCTCTTTCCAGCCGGGAAGCTCCTCGTAGATGGGCTTGGCGTGGTGGAAAGCAGTCTGCTGGGAGGGCACGTTCTCGTATCGCTTGCCATCGGCCTCATAGGCCACGCAGATCTTGATGGTGTCAAACGAGGAGAGCACGTCGAGCTTGGTCACTGCCAGGTCGGTGAGACCGTTGACCTCGGCGGCGTACTTGACGATAACGGCGTCGTACCAGCCGCACCGGCGCGGGCGGCCGGTGGTGACGCCAAACTCTGCGCCCACGGTGCCCAGCGTCTTGCCGTCCTCATCGTAGAGCTCGGTGGGGAACGGGCCGCTGCCCACGCGCGTCATGTAGGCCTTGACCACTCCGATGACGCGGTCGATGCCGGTGGGGCCGATGCCCGTGCCGGTGCATGCGCCGCCCGCCGTGCAGTTTGACGAGGTCACAAACGGATAGGTGCCGTGGTCGATGTCGAGCTGGGTGCCCTGGGCGCCCTCAAAGAGAATCCACTTGCCGGCCTTGGCGGCGTCGTTCAGCATCTGAGCCGACTCGCACACCAGCGGGCGGATGCGGTCGCCATAGGCCAGGTACTCCTCGGCAATCTGGTCGACCGTGTAGGTGGGCAGATCGTAAATCTTCTCGAGCAGGGCGTTCTTCTCGAGAAGAGCCGTCTCCAGCTTCTCCCTGAAGATGTGCTCGTCGAGCAGGTCCTGGATGCGGATGCCGGTGCGGGCGGCCTTGTCCTGGTAGCAGGGGCCGATGCCGCGGCGCGTGGTGCCAATCTCGTTGGCGCCCAGCCGGCGCTCAAAGGCGCCGTCGAGGTCGCGGTGGTAGGGCATGATGACGTGCGCGTTGTTGGAGATGCGCAGCTGCGAGGTCTGAATGCCAAGCTCCTCGAGCTTGTCCATCTCGCCGATGAGGACCTTGGGGTCGATTACGCAACCGTTGCCGATGACCGGGGTAATCTCTGGGTAGAGAATGCCCGAGGGGATGAGGTGCAGTGCCAGCTTGGTGTCGCCGTGAATCACGGTATGGCCGGCATTGTTGCCGCCCTGAAAACGCACCACATAATCAAAATCCTGGGAGATGAGGTCGGTGACCTTGCCCTTTCCCTCGTCGCCCCACTGCGTGCCCAGCAACACGGTTCCTGGCATCATGTCCCTTTCTCGTATGCGGCGCCTGCCCCAGCCGCGGTAATGGACCGGCCCTATTCAAGCTCAGACCGCGCCGGAAAGTATGGCACAGGGGTGGGCAGGGCACGCCCCCTCATGCCCCTCCAACACGCAGACGGGCGCCCTCACTCCAGCATGGTGCAGTGACAGCGAACGCCTGCGTAACCCGTCTGCGACGAGGCCTCAGGCGGCCGCCTGCGCAACGCAGCGCAGCCCCACGGCTGCACCCGGGCCAAGTCTGTGTGCGGTCCCGCCTCGGCCCAGGCGAGTCCGGGCTCTACGGCTGCACCCGGGCCAGGTCCTGGAACTTGGTGAACTGGTCGGCAAAGGACAGCGTCTTGGTGCCCACCTCGCCGTTGCGGTGCTTGGCCACGATGATGTCGGCCGTTCCCAGCTCCGGGCGGCCCTCCCCGGCATCCTTGGGGTCAGTCACGCGGTCGATGAACATGACGATATCGGCGTCCTGCTCGATTGAACCGGATTCGCGCAGGTCAGAGAGCTGCGGGCGGTGCCCGGTACGGCTCTCCACGGCACGTGAGAGCTGGGAGAGGGCGATGACCGGCTGATTGAGCTCTTTGGCCAGGATCTTGAGGCCTCGGCTCATCTCGGCCACCTCCTGCTCGCGGTTGACGTTGCTGCGGCGACTCTGGGGCTGCATAAGCTGCAGGTAGTCGACGATGACCAGGCCTTTGCCGCGCTCCACGTTGCGCAGGCGGCGCCGGGCCTTGGCGCGGATCTCCAGGATGGAGGCGCCGGGGGTGTCGTCGATGGCGATGTTGCAGTTGTAGAGGCGGTTGGAGGCGTCGATCAGCGCCTGCCAATCCGAGTCCTTGACCCGCCCGGCGCGGATGTCGCCAAGGTTTACCAGGGCTTCCGAGCAGAGCACGCGCTGGGTGATCTGCTCGGCGTCCATCTCCAGCGAGAAGACCGCCACCGTGCAGCCGGCTTTGGCGGCGTTGACGGCGATGTTGAGCGCAAAGGACGATTTGCCCACGGCGGGGCGCGCGGCCACGATGATGAGGTCGCCCGAGCGCAGGCCGGCGAGCATCTCGTCCAGGTCCTTGAATCCGGTGGGGACGCCCATCAGGTGGGTCTGCTGCTTGGCCATCTCCTCGAGCTGGCCGTACGTGTCCATCAGCAGGTTGGGCATCTCCTTGAAGTTGCTCTCAACCTTGCGATTGGTGACGTCCATGATGAGCTTCTCGGACTCCTCAACCACCTCGTCAAGGTCGTCCGGAGCGTCATAGGCCAGGGCGGTGATGCGCGTCGAGGCCTTGATCAGGTCGCGCAGCATTGCGCAGCGCTTGACGATGTCGCAGTGCGTGGGCCAGTTGGCGGTGGCAAAGGCGTTGCTCGCCAGCTCGATGATGTAGGGCTTGCCGCCCACCGCCTCCAGGTCCCCGCGGGCCTGCAGGCGGTCGGCCAAGGTGAGCTGGTCGATGGGCTCGTTGCGCTCGTAGAGCTCGCCCATCGACTCAAAGATCTTCTGGTGGGCGGGACGGTAGAAGGAGGCCGGCTCGAGGCGGCCCAGGACCTCCTCCGCCACATCGCGCGAGAGGATCATGGCAGCGAGAACGGCCTTCTCGGCATCGAGGTTCTGCGGCATCACCCGGTTGAGGCTGGGCGTGCCCTGATACGGTTCGCTTGTCGAGAAATCAGATTCAGCCATTCGCAACGCTCCTCGAATAACGGTAACGTAGAATCTTGCGTTTCAACTACCTCTGCGATTATGACACGGTACGCCGCCGTAGACAGAAGGTGCCGATGAGCCCCCGCCCCGCCAGCCCCCAGCAATCCGCCTCCGACAAGCCCTCTGCCTCGTACGTTGCGGAATCATCGGATAATAGAGCGCCGGCAACTGGCGATTCGATTGGCGGCGCGTGCCCGCTGCGCCCGGTGATCTTTGACTTTGATGGGACGCTGGTGGACTCGATGGGCGTCTGGGAGCAGATCGACGTCGAGTTCTTTGCCAAGTATCACCTGCCCCTGACCCGCGAGAACGCGGAGACCATCACCACTTTGGGATTCGAGGCGGGCTCCAAGTTTGTGCGCGAGCAGCTAGGGCTCACCAGCCGCAGCGAGCAGCAGATCATCGATGAGTGGAACGACATGGCGGTACCCCATTACGCCCACCAAGTCGCGTTTAGGAGCGGCGCGCTCGAGCTGCTGGAATGGCTGGCCGACAACGGCGCTCAGATGGGAATCTGCACCTCCAACCAACACCGCCTGGTGATGGCCACCGTGCGCCACTATCATGCCGAACGCTACTTTGAGCATTTGCTCTGCACCAACGACGAGCAGCTGGTAAAGGCGGACCCGCGAGCCTTTGAGCTGGCTGCCGAGATGGTGGGATGCCGGCCGGAGGGGTCGCTGGTGTTTGAAGACACCGCGCCCTGCGCCCGCGCCGCCCGCGAGGCGGGCTTCACCGTGGTGGGCATCAGGGATGCGCACTCGCAGCAAGATACCACCGGCCTCATACGCGCAAGCGACTTCTTTATTGACAGCTTTGCGCAGATCGCCCCTGGTAGCGACCTTAACCGGCAGATCTTCTGCCGTTGAGGCGAGGGATGGGGCGCCGATGCGTCCCCGGTGACACAAAGCAGAACCGTCCCTACTGACACGCCCCCGGTGACAGGCCCAGGCACACGGACCCCGCGCCATGGTCTGCATGACGCGGGGTCAGAAAAGGCGCTATGCCTTTGTAGGCTCACCTCAGAGTGATGCCAACTGGGGCTACTCGGCTGCAGGAGCCTCCTCGACCGACTCGGCAGCCTCGTCGGAAGCGGCCTCCTCGGCGGGAGCCTCCTCGACCTGCTCGGCAGCCTCATCGGAAGCCTCGGCGTTGTCCTCGGGAGTGCCGTTCTCGTCGTAGACGTTGACGAAGACGGTAGCCTTGGTCTCACGATAGATGTCGATGGTGACCTCGTGCACGCCGGCAGACTTGATGGCGTGGTGAATCACGACGCGCTTACGGTCGACCTGCGGGCCGAGCTGCTCGGCGATGAGGTCGACGATCTGCTGGGCGGTGACGGAGCCAAAGAGCTGGCCCTCCTCGCCCACACGCATGGGGGCGTTGACGGTCTTGCCGTCGATGGCCTCCTGGATGGCCTTAGCATCGGTGGTGCGAGCGAGCTCGCGCTTCTCGATGTTGTGGCGGCGCTGCTCAAGCTGCTTCAGGTTGCCCTTGGTAGCCTCTACAGCGATGCCGCGGGGGAGCAGGTAGTTGACTGCAAAACCGCGAGCCACGTCGATGACGTCGCCTTCGCCGCCCTTGCCCTGCACCTCCTGCATCAGGATAACTTTCATGTTTTGCTCCTTATGATGGACCCGTGAGGGTTCCCATGATTACTGCCGGACCCGAGTCGATGCATCGCCCGGTTCCGTTGGTTACGCGCCGTTCTGGCCCCTGTTCTGCTGCTCGTACTTGGATCCTACCCGAGGCAGATGCCTAAAGTTGATCCAGATATCAAGCAGCCCAAACAACGACACGATCTGTGTGATCAGCTCGAGCGCAAGGGCGGCGATCCACATGAGGATCGCTGCCGCCACCGGCATGCGCGTGTGCTTGATGAGCGCCTCCACCAGAGCCAAGCCCTGGACAAACACGAGGAACCACCCTGCCACGATAAGCGTGATGCCCGCGCCCTTGAATGCGACCGCCCAGTCCTGCGATGCGTAGGACAACGCGATGCAGACAAGACCTGCGATGATCGGCCAGACGATGTGTGGCGAGAAGTCGAACTGCGCGAACGGCGGCACCTGGCTGCGGTACGCGAAGTCCGTCCTTCTCCTGCTAAATAAGCTTATGAACACCGAAATTCCCGTCAGGACAAAGCCCTGAAACAGGTAGATCACGGGCCACAAGCCTACCACCTGGTCACGCATCGACTGAGCGACTTCTTGCTGATCCGCTCCAAAGACCCCGTTGCTTACCAGGTACTGAACCTGCTGATCGTACGACCGACCAACCAAATCCCACAGCGTCGACCCCGACATCGTGGCAAACACCAAATCAACCGCGATGGTGAGCAGAATCTGCAGGACACCGATGGCGACCAGGCGTCCCTGCGAGGGAACCCCCGCACAGACCTTGGCCGTAAACACACAGGCCAGTCCTACGACCAGAACCGTGAGAGCGGTGCTGGGACCAAAAGACGCGCAGCAGCAAGCTCCCAGCACCACGCAGATATACACCAAGGTCGAACGCCTGTTCACAAACAGCACCTCGGCGGCGAATGCCGTGACCGCCACCCCCAGGAGGGGCACCGGACCCGACAGCGCCACGCCGAGCATGCAGAACACCGAGAACAACAACGCTCGCCCGGGCGTCAAGGGATGTATGGGCCCTTGCTGCGGCTGAGGGTGGCCAGGTTGCTGGCCGCTCCATGCCGGCTGGGGCCGATACCCTTGCTGCATGGGCTGGTGCGGCTGCATCAGCGCTAACGACCCCTGCGCTCGCCGCGGCCGCTCACTACCGGCACGACATACGGGACGAGGGCCATCTCGCGGGCGCGCTTAATAGCGGTGGCCAGGTCGTGCTGATGCTGGGTGCAGACACCGGTGACGCGGCGCGGCTTGATCTTGCCGCGATCGGTGGTGTACTTGCGGAGCATCTGCGCGTCCTTGTAGTCGATGTACTTGACCTCGTCCTTGCAGAACGGGCACTTCTTCTTATGCACCTGGCGAACATACTCTGCCATGGTCTGTACCTCCCTCCGCGATATTCGCGGTTTCATAGATGCAGGCCCCGTCGGGACCTGGTCGTGGTATTAGAAGGGAATGTCGTCTTCGTCGTAGGCAGAGTCACGCGGCGGCTGCGGTATCCCGGCAGGCGAGGCTGAGCCCATGGGACGGTGCATGTTGTCCTGACCGTACCCGGCGCCGCCCTGGTTATACCCGCCATTGTTCTGCGTGTAACCGCCGTTGCCCTGACCGTATCCGCCTTCGCCCTGTCCCTGACGCGAAGTCATGAACTCGAGCTCATCGACGATAACCTCGAGCTTTGAGCGCTTCTCGCCGTTGTTGGTCTCCCACGAGTGCCAGCGAAGCTTGCCCTCGATGGAGACCTTGATGCCCTTGCTGAGGTAGCGGGAGAGCGCGTTGGCGCGATTGCCGAACATCGTGCAGTCCACAAAGTTGGGGACGTCCTCCCACTCTCCGTTGGCATTGCGGCGACGGTCGTTGACCGCCACCCCAAACGACAGGACTTGGGTGCCGTTGTTGGTGGCACGCAGCTCCGGGTCGCGGGTGAGGTTTCCGGAAATGAAGACTTTGTTGATGCTCATCTAACACCACTCCTTAGCTGTGTCCCTGACGCCTGCGCGTCACGGGACCGTGCTCACTCGGCACGGCTTACTCCATGTCGTCGCGACGGACGATCATGAAGCGAACCACGGCGCCGGTGATGCGCAGCACGCGATCGCACTCGGCGAGAGCAGCGGGATCCATATGGAAGTTAATCAGGACGTAGCTGCCGTCGGTCAGACCGTCAATCTCGTAGGCGAGCCTGCGCTTACCCCAATCCTCGACGTTGTCGATGGTGCCGCCGTTGTTGGTGATGGCGTTGTCCACGCGCTTGAGCGTGGCCAGACGAGTCTCCTCATCGAGAGAGGGGTTCATAAAGAACAGCAATTCATAGGCCTTCATTGAGTCACCTCCTCTGGGCTTAACGGCCCCGGGACCAGTGAAGGCGCGCTCGGGGCAGGAAATGAGCTTGAATACTCTAACACGCTGTTTCCTAGATGCAAGTAGGCCTCCAGGCCAGCGGCGTCAAACTCCTTGCTTTCCCTACCAGAATCCCAGCTGGGCATCGCGCACGACTTCAGCCGTCCGTCACGAGGTCCAGTGTGACAGAGAGGCGTGAGCTATTCGCAGAAGGACTATGACCCAGGCATGACCGTATGCCCGGGGCATCGCCAACCCCATCTCGACAGCGAGCCGACCCGTCGGGCAGGCAGCACCCAACCGCTGCCTGATTGCAGCTTGATCGGCACCCAACCAGAATCTGACTGACAGCGCGGGGAGCGTCTGGCTGATGTCCGACCAGACCCCAGCCGCCGATGCTGGTAGCGCCTGACCTGCGGTTGACCAGATTCCAACCGGCCTTCAACCGGCGGCCAACCGGCGCCTGACTGGCCCTCTGCTGACCCCTGATGCCGGACTACCAGCTCTGCGAGAGCAGGATGAACTCGTTTGCCAGCGATGAAACCGCTTCCGAAGGATCATTGACCAGCGGCACCACACGGTTCATAGCACGGATAAGGTGCAGGTCCTCGGCGCAACGAACCGCGGCCTCACGCACTACCGCGTGCTCATCGGCGAGCGCCTCAAAGACGTATTGCCCGGCGCGGTACTCGTCGACCCGGGCAAGCGCCAGCAGCGCGCGCGACCGCACTAAGGCGGACCGATCCCGGCAGCGCTGCGCCAGCACGGGCGCGGCCTCTAAGCCGTAAGCCCCAAGCACGTCAAGGGCGTAAGCGCGGGTCAGGGAGCTGGGGTGTCCTGCCAGGCAGAATGCGGGGTCGTGCAGCAGCTCACGGCACCGGCGGGCGCCAAAGGACTGGCCGTCGGTGCGCTCAAGGGTTTCGAGCAGAGCGTTTGTCGCCTGCAAGGCACAGGTCCGCACCCATCCGCGCTCATCAGCCAGCAATGTCGTGAGGTAAGGCACAGCCGCCTCATCCGCTCCGGCAAAGCCCAGCGCCGCCTGGTGAGCGCGCTTCGGCTTGCCGGCCGATTCCACGATGGTCCGTGCCAGCCATTGGTAGGCTGCCTGCTCGCGAGTAAACCCCATCAGGTACGCCAACGTCTGAAAGAGTTCGTCTTCTCCCCCCGCGGAGAGCTCGGCCAACCGGAGATAGAGGTCATCGCCGCGCGGCGCCTGGCGGCGCACTTCTCGGGCCACCTCGTCAAAGGCGTCCCGCTCCTCCTGGGTAAACCGGGCCACCGCGTCGCGCCGCAGGTGCCACTCCTCGGCCGTGTACTCCACCGCCCGCTTGCCCTTGAGCGAGGTCTGGCCCAGGTACCAGTCGAGCTTGCGCTGGGCGCTGGGCCCCCAGACCCGCACCAGCGCCAAGCGCATGGTCTCGGCGATGGCAAGGTTCTTGTCGAAGGCACCGTACACCAGGCGCACGACGGTCACCGGGGCGGGGTTCTCGCACAGATACGCGGCTGTGAGGAAGCGCACTCGCTGATCGGGCGCCGCAAGCCCTATGACCAAGCGTTGGGCCTCGGCCTTATCGACTCGCGCAACCGCTCGCTCGCGCACGGTCCGGCCAAGGCGGACAGCCCCGCTCACCAGCACAAACGTCCCCACGGTCATGACCGTGAGGGCCAGGGGCAGCGTCGAGCCCATCCCCAAGAAGGCGAGAATGCCGGTGGCCCGCTGACCCGTGTGCACACGGGCAGCAACAGCCAGCGTGAGCTGGCGATAAAGGACGGGGACGACCGCGGCAAACAGGGCCCCCAAAACAAAGTGGCGGGGGCAGCCAGAGCGCCCGTAGGCAATGAGCGCCATCAGCGCCAGAGCGGCAGACGCCATGGTGGGAAGCGCAAAGGGGTCGCCTCGACGAAACGCCAGCACGCCCATCGCCACGTAGAGCGCGCCCGCTAGCAGCACCAGGGCGCGGCTGGCGCGGGGCCGCGGCGGTGCTGAGATGCACAGGCCGCGCGGCATGATGACCCCGTTTCGCAGGGCGGTGGGGAGCATGACCGGTATGGCCAAGGAGAGGCCGAGCAGCAACCATCCCGCTACCGATGAGAGGCTGTCGATGGGAAACGCGCTGAGGATGAGGCCCACGGCCACCAGCCAGGTGCCGGCGGTTATCTCAAAATCGCCGGTGTACCACCAGAAACGACGGCATGAAGAGGAGGCCAGCTGACCATACAGGCTCTCAGCGCGCAGATTCTCATAAGCAGCGTCGGCCATCAGGGGCACGCTCTGCTGCGGCTTTAGTCGCGACACGGGCCCCACCTCGCCTTCTTGCTGCTCGTGCACGAATCCCTGGGAATTAAAAGTGTAGTCCCCTGACCGAGCACAGACCAGAGAAGAGCCTGCTCATTGGATACAGGTAGCAGGCCGTACGCCCTCATGTACGGCACCAGAAAGCGGATTGTGCTCTGCTCGCCCGGTCAGTCGACGACGCGATAGTCCTCGGGGATGAGCGAGTCGGTCGTACCCACCACCGCCAGGTCTTCGGCAGCCACGTCCTCGGCATCTTCCTCGTCGCCAGAGGCGAGGAAGGAGGAGAGGACCTCGTTGTCGTAGAAGTAGCAGAGAACGGTGGCCTCGGCATCGTCGACCTCGGCGCATTCGATGATGATGGCGTCACGGGTGTCGTTGCCCGCCTCGTCGATCTGCACATAGCCGTCATAGACAAAGGCGTAGCCATCGACGGAGGCGGGATCGACCTCAAGCGTGTGCTGGGCGCTGGCACGGCACTCATCGGGGTTGTCGCCCTCCTGCTCCTCGATGGAGAGGTTCTCGCCCGAGAGCACCACCGTAAACGGGGTGAACCCGTTCTCGCCGGCCAGCTTGCTCAGCGCCTCATGCAGCGAGAAGCCCAGCACCTGGGTCATGTTCTCGCTCATCTCGATGGTGACAGTCTCTTCATCGTTGTTGGCCATTGCCTCTACCTCGCCTTCAGACGTCAATCAGTACCGCGTATCATACCTGCCCGCAATCCGCGCCCGCAGGACAGGCGCACCGCAAGCGCCGCCCGGTTGCCTCCGTCGCCGGCAGCGCGTCACCGGCCCGGATTGAGCAGCGAGGGCGGTCCGGCGGTGATGAGGGGCGCTCCCAGGAGGGACGCGCCCCCAAAGATCCGTCCTTTGAAGCGCTGCCGCACCGCCACGCCCTGGGGAGAGGCGGCGCACCCAAAGAGCCCGGTCAGCACTCGGTCCTCCTCTGCATCGGGCTCAACCGATGCGCCTCGCGCCGAGAATCCCGGGATGCGCTCGTCAAACAGGCAGCCGTACGCCGTGATGGGCATAGCTGGCACGAGGCCGCCGTACCCGTCGGCGGGCGACTGCGGGCCCTTGCCGTCGTTGGCGATGCGTCGAGCCATGTAGGCGAGCAGGTCTGAAGGAGTCTTCAGGTCCTCCTCGATGGGCTCGAAGGAGGGTCTCTGGTCGTTGACGCGCTTGATGACCAGCATGTAGGGCAGCACCTGATTGCGGCGCACCATATCGAGCATAGTGGGCATGGCATATGAGGCCAGCTTCACGATGTCCTGGGGTACCTGCAGATCAGCCGGCCGCGCCGAGCTCACCATGCGAGTGAGGTCGACTTCCACATCAGAACCGGGCTCGTACTCATGAGGAGTGTCCGCCTCACGCTCCGGGAGCCGGTCCTGCTCCTGCGGCATCTCCCCAGCACGGCCTTGCCGACCTGCCGTCGCATTGTTATCCGACATCGCTCCCCCTTCTCCCCGCTGACGGCGCGCTGCCGCTCCCCCAGCCGCGGTACCGCATCCACCTCAGGCAAACGGCTCCTGATAAGGTAGCACCAATAACCTCACACCTGACGGGCCGCAGGCGTCCGCCAGCCGCGCAAGACGGGAGCAACATGAAACATCAACTATCCGAGAAAATCACCCGCGCCCAGTACGTCTCGCACGATTGCCTCCTCTGCGGCGAGGACAACCCCTTTGGCCTGCACGGGCACTTCTACGAGCTTGAGAACGGAGAGGTGGTGGGCGTCTTCCACCCCCGACCCGAGCACCAGAGCTACCCGGGGCACACCCACGGCGGCATCATCAGCGCCATGCTTGATGAGACCATCGCCCGCGCCGCCACCGTCGGCCACGACGAGGTGGTCTACTCGGTCACCACCAAGCTCGAGGTGACGTTCAGAAAACCGGTCCCCTACGGACAGGAAATCCGCTGCGTGGGGCGCGTCGATAAGGATCGGCGCCGCATGTACGACGGCAGCGGCGAGATCCTAGCCCCCGACGGCACGGTGCTGGCCAGCGCCAAGGGCACCTTTGCCGTCTTCACCGTCGAGCAGATCGGCGGAGACGACTACGTCCCTGGCCGCGACATGTACCCCGACCCCACTGAACCCCCCGAGCGGATAGAAATCGGATAATCAATCAAAGTGTGTCAAAGGGCGTGTCAAACAGAACCGTCCCCTTTGACACACCCGGTCCTTCCTTATTCCCAGTTGGTGATCAAAAAGCCCCCCTCGTCAAACTCCATGGGCTGGGGATCGCCCAGAATCTCGACCTCGGGGTTGCCGGCAAGTTCGTCCAGGTAGGCTTCGGACACCTCGATGGTCTCCATGTGCAGGGTGTCCAGGATATGG
>OMWF01000027.1 GCA_900314665.1 uncultured Actinomycetes bacterium | reverse complement strand
CTCGAGCTTCCAGCTGGCCAGCATGCCCACCTTCAGCCCGGAAGTGGGGGTGCTGCTCAACATCACCCCCGACCACATCGAGTGGCATGGCACGCTCGAGGCCTACGCAGAGGCCAAGCTCAAGCTCTTCGCCAACCTCGCGCCCGGTTCTCTCTCGGTCATCGACGCCGATGACGCCGGGGCCGCTCCGGCCATCGGCCGCCTGCGCCAGGCTGGCCATGAGGTGGTAGGCGTGGGCACAAAGCGGCAGGAAGGCTGCGCCGCCTGCATCGACGGCGTGCTCGGCTACCAGCTGCCCGGACAGGAGAGCTGGCAGGAGCTGGGCTCGGAGGAGGGCCTGCAGATCAAGGGGGCGCACAACACCAAGAACGCGCTGGCCGCCGCCTGCGCCTGCGCCCACTTCGGCATCCCTGCGCAAAAGCTCTACCAGGCGCTGACCGCCTTCAGGCCAATCGAGCACCGGATTGAGCCGGCGGGCACGGTGGACGGCGTCTTCTACTGCAACGACTCCAAGGCCACCAACACCGACGCCACCATCAAGGCGCTCACCGCCTTTGGCGACAAGCCCCTCATCGTGCTGCTGGGCGGGCACGACAAGATGACCGACCTCTCCGACCTGGTCGCCGCCTGCGCCGCGCGCTGCAAGGCAGTGGTGCTCTTCGGCGCCTCCCGCGAGCGCTTTGCAGCCGCCTTCGCTCCGGTCAAGGCATCCGGAACGTGCCAGGTGCTGGAGGCCGACCACCTGCCCCAGGCCCTGGAGGCGGCCCGGGCCATAGCCGTCGCCGGCGATGCCGTGGCGCTCTCGCCCGCCTGCTCGAGCTATGACGAGTTCACCTGCTACCAGGAGCGGGGCGATACCTTCAAGCGGCTCGTCTCCGACCTGCCAGGCACCCACGAGTGAGCTTCGTCAGCAACATACCCTTTCTCCGCTCCGGCACGCTCTCACGGATTGGCGCCGCCCTCCGTGGCGATGCGGCTGACGCCGACGGGGATGGGGCCGCGGCTGCGTCCACCACCGAGGAGGAGGCCGAGGCGGGCATGGGCCGTACGCGCGAGGGCCTGCTCACCGACCTCAAGACCGTGGCCTCGCAGCGCCCCCCGGCCCGCATCCAGGCCCCGCGCTACCTCTTCATCGCCAGCCTGGTGGCGCTGCTCGCCATCGGCCTGGTGATGATCTACTCGGCCTCCTCCATCGAGGGGCTCTACTACTTCAACAACCCCGCCTACTATCTCGAGCGCCAGCTCTTCTTCCTGACCTTTGGCGGCGCCCTCTGCGTGTTTCTCGTCTGGTTTCCCTATGAGCATTGGTCGGGGCGGCTGGGCGAGGTGGTCCTGGCCCTCATCATCCTGGCGCTCATCGCCACCGCCCTCTACGGCTCGGTGCGCGGCGGATCGCGGCGTTGGATCACCATCGGCCCGGCCGACTTCCAGCCGTCGGAGTTTGCCAAGATCGCCTGCATCATGGTGGTGGCGAGTCTCCAGGCGCAGTTCGTCGAGCGGGCCATCAGTCGCCGTCGCTACGGAATGGGGATTCTCTTCTCCGCAATCATCCCGCTGGGCCTCATCCTGATGCAGCCCGACATGGGCACCGCCACCATCGCCCTCATCGGCATCCTCGCCGTCTTCTGGCTGGGGGGCTGGCCCAAGCAGGTCTTTGTCTGGCTGGTGGCGGCCGTGATCATAGGGATGGTGCTGCTCATCGCCGTCGAGCCCTACCGCATGCAGCGCTTTGCCGCCGGGTTCAACGCCTCGTCCGACCCGCTTGACGAGGGCTACCAGCTCATGAACTCGCTCTATGCCTTTGGGTCCGGGGGATTTCTGGGCATGGGGCTGGGGAACGGCCGGCAGAAGTTCTTCTACCTGCCCGAGAGCAAGAACGACTTCATCTTCGCCGTCATCGGCGAGGAGCTGGGCCTGCTCGGCTGCCTGGTGGTGATCGCCCTGTTCTTGCTGCTCATCGTCTCCGGCATCCGCATCGCCCACAACGCGGACAGCCTCTACGGCAAGCTGGTGGCGGGGGCGTGCACGGTGGTTCTCGGCGCCCAGGCTTTCGTCAACATCTTCCAGACCCTGGGGCTCTTCCCGGTCACGGGAAAGCCCCTGCCCTTCATCTCCTACGGCGGCTCGTCGCTCATCGCCAGCCTGATGCTTGCCGGGCTGGTGCTCTCGGTCTCGTTCCACAGCAACCCCGTCAACGTGCCCGCCCGTCGCCGCGAGGGCTTCCACATCCTCGGCGGCGGCCGCGATGAGGCCGATACGAGCCTGGCCCGCACCGCCGAGCGCAGCCGCCGCGAGCAGCGGCCCGCAGAGGAGGTGCACGTCATCTCCCGCGCCGAGGCCCGCCTGCGCAAGCAGGAGCTGGGGCAGGAGGACGCGCCGGGCGACGCGACCGCCGCCTCCGACCGCGGCAAGGTCCTCAAGATGAGCGACCGCCTGCGCACCCGCTCCCAGTTTGCCGGACGCGATGCGGGCCGCCGGGAGGGCGGCTCCCAAGCGGATGCCGCCGGCCCCCAAAGCCGCAGCTCGGACCGACGCTCGCGGGATAGGGGAGAGGGGCGCCCGGGCAACCCCTCCGGCAGAAGGTAGACTTATCTATTTGCGGGACCGAGCGCAGGCAGCCACCAGGCGGTCCGCCGGCCCCTTTGATTGTGGAGGTCGCTTGTGACGATGAAGGTCGTCGTCTCCGGCGGAGGCACCGCCGGACACATCAATCCAGCCCTGGCAGTCGCCGCCGAGCTTGCCGAGCAGGGCGCCGAGGTGCTCTACGCCGGCAACCCGTCGGGCATTGAGGCGCGGCTCGCCCCGCAGGCCGGGCTGCCGTTCACGCCGTTTGAGGCGGCAGGGTTCAACCGCCGCCATCCGCTCACGCTCCTGACCTCGTCGGCCAAGATCTTCGGCTCGGCTAAAAGGGCCAAGCGCTGGCTTCTCGCCGAGAAGGTCGACGTGGTGGTGGGCTTCGGCGGCTATGTGGAGCTGCCGGTGGGCTACGCCGCCAGCTGGGCGCACATCCCGCTCGTGATCCACGAGCAGAACTCCGTGCCAGGAGTGGCCAACAAGGCGCTCGCCAAGAAGGCCAGCGCGGTAGCGCTCACGTACGGCCAGACCGAGCCGCTCTTCTCGACCAAGGCGGGCGTGCCCGTGGAGGTCACCGGCAACCCGGTGCGCAAGAGCGTGCTCACGGCCACCCGCGCCGAGGGCCGCGCCTACCTGGGCGTGCCCGAAGACGCCACGCTGCTGCTGGTCTTTGGCGGCAGCCTGGGTGCCCGTCACATCAACACCGAGCTGGCGGCCCTCAAAAACCGCCTGCTGTCCATCCCGGGGCTGCAGGTGGTACACATCACCGGCCCCAAGGAGTTCGACTCCGTGTGCGAGCAGCTGGCGCTCACCGACGAGGAGGGCACCCGCTGGCGGACCATCTCCTACTGCGACCACATGGGCGAGGTGCTCGCCGCCTGCGATCTGGTGGTGAGCCGGGCGGGGGCCACCTCGCTGGCCGAGATTACCGCCCTGGGCGTGCCGGCGCTGCTGGTGCCCTACCCGTTTGCCACCGGCGACCATCAGACCAAGAACGCCGCCTCCCTGGTGGAGGCCGGGGCGGCGGTGATGGTGCCGGACGATAAGGTCGAGACCGACCTGGCCGCCCCGCTGCTGCAGCTGCTCAGAGACCCGCAGCGGCGGACGTCCATGCACAACGCCGCCCTCTCGCTGCGCGGCGGCGATGCGGCGGCCCGCGTGGCCCAGCTGGCGCTGGCCGCCGCCGAGCAGGGCCGAGCGAGGAAGGCAGGAGCGCGATGACGGAGAACAGCATGCACAGAATCCACTTCATCGGCGTGGGAGGCGTGGGCATGAGCGGCATCGCCCTGGTGGCCCATGAGCGCGGCTTCGCGGTCTCCGGGTCCGACCTGCGCGAGTCGCGCTACACCAAGGAGCTCTCCGACGCCGGCGTGACGGTCTTCATCGGCCAGAAGGCCGAGAACATCTCGGCCGACGACCTCCCCGACGTGGTGGTCGTCTCCAGCGCCATCCCCGAGAAGAACCCCGAGCTGGTACGCGCCCGGGAGCTTGGCATCCCCGTCTGGCACCGCTCGCAGATGCTCGCCTACCTGGGCCGGGGCCTGAAGACCCTGGCGGTGGCCGGCACCCACGGCAAGACCACCACCTCCTCGATGCTGGCCACCACCTTGGACCGGCTGGGCGCCGACCCCAGCTTCCTCATCGGCGGCATGATCGACGGTTACCCCACCAACGCCAACGCCGGCAGCGGCGACTACTACGTGATCGAGGCCGACGAGTCCGACGGGTCGTTCATCCACTTCTCGCCCTACGTCGCCATCGTCACCAACATCGAGGCCGACCACCTGGACCACTACGGGACCCTTGCCAACGTGGAGGCCGCCTTCGTGGACTTCATGTCGCTCGTGCCCGAGGACGGGGCCATCGTCATCTGCGGCGACAACCCCCATCTGCCCGAGCTGGCGGCCCAGGCCGGCAGGAAGGTCATCACCTACGGCTTTGACCAGGGCTGCGACGCCGTCTGCACGCTCACCGGCCATTCCGGCATCGGCAGCGCCTTCACCGTGAAGCTGCCCTCCGGCGCGCAGGTGAGCGCCCACCTCGACTCCAACCCCGGCCGCCATAACGTGCTCAACGCCACGGCGGTGCTGGCCACCCTGGATTTCCTGGGCTACGGCCCGGAAGAGGCAGCCCAGGCCGTCTCCGGCTTCTCGGGCGTACGCCGTCGCTTCGACCACGTGGGCGACGTCGACGGCATCACCGTGGTGGATGACTACGGCCACCACCCCACCGAGGTGGCAGCCACCATCAACGCCGCCAAGGCCCTGGGCTTCTCCAAGGTCCACGTGCTCTTCCAGCCCCATCGCTATACGCGCACCCAGGCGCTCACCCGCGAGTTTGCCGGCGCCTTCGACGCCGCTGACGACGTCACCTTCATGGACGTCTACTCCGCCGGCGAGGCGCCCATCCCCGGCGTCACCGGCAAAACCATCGTCGACGCGGTGCTCGACCGCAACCCGCGCAAGCAGGTGTGCTACCTCCCGCACCGGGCCGACGTGGTGCCGTACCTCTCCGGCAAGGTCAAGGGCGGGGAGCTGCTCCTCACCATGGGCGCCGGCGATGTGACCGCTATGGGACCGCTCTTCATCAGCGCGCTCGCCCAAAAGGGCGCCGCCAGAAAGGCATAGGGACACGACGTGGCGGTCCGGGACGTGTACAGGCTTCTCGACGGGGCGCTGGTCGGCACGATGCTGGCCGACGAGCCCTTGTCGCGTCATACCACCCTCAAGGTGGGCGGACCAGCCGCGCTCTTCATCCGCTGCGTCGCGATGGAGGACCTGCGACTCGTGATCGAGGCATGCCGCCGCTGCGAGGTTCCGTGGACCGTCATCGGCCGGGGGTCCAACCTGGTGGCCTCCGACAGCGGCTACCCTGGCGTCGTCATCGAGCTGGAAGGCGACTTCAAGGCCTATGGCTTTGCTCCCGACGGAACCCTCACCGCAGGGGCCGGCACCCAGCTGGCGCTGCTTGTGCAGGAGGCCTTCAACCGCTGCCTGGCCGGCTTGGAGCCGGCCGTGGGCATCCCCGGCACGCTGGGAGGCGCCATCGTCATGGACGCCGGGTCGCGCCGTCAATGGATCGGCTCGAGCGTGCTCGAGGTGAAGGTCTATGACCCCGATGCCGGCCTGCGCCGCATCTCCGGCAGCGACATCGAGTGGGGCTATCGGCGCTGCTCCCTGCCGGCGGGCGTGGTGGTGGTCTCGGCGGTGCTTGGGCTGACCCCTGCCAACCAGGCCATGCTACGCGGCACGATGGAGGGCAGCCTGGCCCGTCGGCGCAAGAGCCAGCCGCTCAACATGCCTTCGGCCGGGTCCACCTTCAAGAACCCGGAGGGGGCCAACGTGGCCGAGCTCATCGAGGGCTGCGGCCTCAAGGGGCTTGCCGTGGGCGGGGCGCAGGTCTCCACCCGCCACGCCAACTTCATCGTCAACACCGGCGGCGCTACCGCCGCCGACGTGATCCAGCTGGCCCTGACCGTCCGCGAGCGCGTGAGGGAGGTCCATGGCATCGAACTCCAGCCGGAGGTCCGGTTCCTCGGGTTCTCGCGGTAACCGGCGTCCCAACCAAGGCATGAACCGTCCTTCGGGCGCCCGTCGCGCGTCCGGCGGACCTCTGCGCCCTGGCTCGGGTGCCAGCGCCCGCCCTTCTCGCGGGGGCTCTGGCTTTGGCTCGGGTCGCGCCCCGCGCCCCTCTGCCCCCACGTCGGGCGGGCGTCCCGCCCAGCGGAGCGGCCAGGGACGGGGATTCTCCTCCGGGCGATCTGCCGGCGCCAGCTTCCGCTCCGGCTCCCTGTCGGGCTCCCGCAACGCGCAGGAGCGCGGTTCGCGCGGCCTGCAGGGTGGCGGGCAGGCAAGCTTGCGCAACGGCTCCTCGTCGGGCGGACGTCAGCGCCCGAGACTGAACGGCGGTCAGGGCTCGGGGTCGCGTCCCTCCCGGGGCTCGCGCCCGTCGCAAGGCACACGGCTGTCACATGGCTCGCAGCCTGCCAAAGGCCCGCGCTCGGTTCAGAGCCCGCGCCCTTCTCGGCAGTCGGCCGCCAGCAGGGGTGCCAGGCAGGGCGCCGGGGCGTCCGCCCTGCGTCCGTCCCGCCCACGTCCCGCATCATCCCTGGGTCATGCGCGGGTCACGCCCAAGCTCGGAACCGGACGAGACGACCAGCACCTGCGCCTCTCCTCGCGGGGCCTGGGCGGCGTCACCGACGGTGGCGGCGACTTCCGGGAGGCTCCCGGGACCTCGACCGCCCGGCGCGCCCGCATGGGGCAGGGACGTGGCAGGGGGGAGGGCGTCGTCCGCCCGCCGGTGGACGAGCGCGTCGAGCAGGCGCCCACCGTGGCCGAGCTGCGCCGCCAGCGCCGTCGCGAGCGAATCGGCGGGTTTTATCGCCGCTACCTCAAACGCATCATGACGGTGGTGCTCATCGCCGCCGTCGTGGTCTTGGCCTTTGTCTTCGCCTACCGGTCGAGCCTCTTTCAGGTGCGCACCGTGGAGGTGACCGGCAACACCCACTTGAGCGAGCAGGCGCTGACCCAGATCGCCGCGGTGCCCGCCGACAGCACGCTTTTGCGCCTCGACGCCGACGGCATCACCAGCCGGCTCGAGCAGAACCCCTGGGTATCGCGGGTATCGATCGTGCGGCACTTCCCCGACACCATCGAGCTGCGCATCACCGAGCGGCCGGTGGCCGCCATCGTGATGGTCGCCGAAGCGGGGCTCTCCGGAGCCGACGAGCCCTGGGCCATCTCCGCCAACGGAACCTGGCTCGCCCCGGTCAGGGGCATCATTCAGGCCTCCCCCACGGACAGCTCAAAGCAGCAGGGCGCCGCCCGGCAGGAGGCGTCCGGCGGCTCCAGCGCCAGCGGCTCGTCGTCAAGCTCCTCGAGCTCATCGGGCTCTTCGGGCTCCTCGGGCACGTCCAAGGGCCCGACCACCGACGCCAACACCGCGGAGGCTGCCTCCCTCGACGCCAATCCCAACGCCGTCGACGTCTCTACCATCTCCACGCAGGTGCGCATCACCGGCTACTCCTCGAGCACCGCCCCCACCGCCGGCGAGACCTGCGCCGACGGGGGCGTCGCCAACGCCTTGGAAATCCTGGGCAAGGTCTCCAGCAGCCTCTCCTCGCGAATCATCTCGATCGCCGCCCCCAGCGCCGAGCAGACGGTGCTCACCTTGGACAACGGCGTGGAGGTGGCCTTTGGCTCGTCGAGCAACGCCGAAGACAAGGAGCGCATCGTGCTCCAGCTCCTGAGCGAGCACGAGGGGTCCATCTCCTACATCAACGTGCGGGTGGTGGACCGCCCCACCTGGCGGGGCCTGACCTCGTGACGAGGTGCTCTTCGCGGCTCGCCCGAGCCCCGGAGCATCGGCTGCTCGCAAACGTCGGCAGAGCATGATTTGCTCTGCCGATGTCCTTCTCGCAGCTGAGGGCGTCCGTTAGGGCGCTTTGCACGCCCCTTTTGAGCGCTCGAGCCGCTTCCGTCTGGGTCAGGTGATAGGAATCGTGGGGTTTTGCGTTATCATGGCCGGTAGGAAATGCCCCGCCCCCTGATGGCGGGGGGAACAGGAGGCGGTACGGTGCGTCCGCGCTGGCACCCGCCGCTGAGCTTTGGAGGGAACATGCCCGAGGAGAACACGGACCATCTCGCCGTCATCAAGGTCGTGGGCGTCGGCGGCGGCGGCACCAACACCGTCAACCGCATGGTCGAAGCAGGGATTAGGGGCGTTGAGTTCATCGCCATCAATACCGATAACCAGGCGTTGCTCATGTCCGATGCGGATCGCAAGGTCCACATCGGCGAGGACATCACCAAGGGCCTGGGCGCCGGCGCTAACCCCGAGGTGGGCTGCCAGGCGGCCGAGGAGTCGCGCAACGAGATCCGCGATGCGCTGGCCGGCGCCGACATGGTCTTCGTGACCGCCGGAGAGGGCGGCGGCACCGGCACCGGCGCCGCTCCCGTGGTGGCCGAGATCGCCACCGAGGAGGTGGGCGCCCTCACCGTAGCCATCGTCACCAAGCCGTTCTTCTGGGAGGGGCGCAAGCGCGCCAAGCAGGCCGAGGACGGCATCATGGTGCTGTCCGAGAAGGTCGACGCCCTCATCGTCATCCCCAACGACCGGCTGCTCGAGGTCATCGACAAGAAGACCTCCACGCTCGACGCCTTCCGCATCGCCGATGACGTGCTGCGCCAGGGCACCCAGGGCATCACCGACCTCATCACCATCCCCGGCGTCATCAACCTCGACTTCGCCGACGTGCGCGCCATCATGAAGGATGCCGGCACGGCCATGATGGGCATCGGCGTGGGCCAGGGCGAGAACCGCGCCACCGACGCCGCCGAGCAGGCCATCTCCAGCAAGCTGCTCGAGTCCTCCGTGGTGGGCGCCACCCGCCTGCTGGTCAACGTCACCGGCAGCTCCGAGATGAGCCTGTCCGAGATGTCCGACGCCATGAACGTCATCCTCGAGGCCACCGACCCCGATGCCAACGTCATCTTTGGTACCTCCATCGACGACACCATGGACGACACCATCCGCGTCACCGTGATCGCCACCGGCTTTGACGCCGAGGCCTCACAGGAGGCCATGAGCGTGCCGCCGGTGCGTCCGATGTCGGCCCCCTCGCCTCGCCGCGCCCCGGCAGCCCCCACGCGCGCTCCCGAGAGCGGTGACGGCTACTACGGCGACGATGACATCCCCGATTTCCTCAAGGCGGGCAACGGCAGCCGCTACTGATGGCCGACCAGCATATCCAGCGACTTCACTCGGCCTCCGAGCTGCCGGCGCCCCGGCTCTCGGAGGTCGAGCGCTGCGGGCTCGCCTTTCTCACCGATGACGGGCTCTTTGAGGCGTGCGGCACCCGCATCGCCTTCACCCAGCGCTCCGGAGGCGTGAGCCGTCCTCCGTACCAGGGCCTTAACCTGGGAACTCACGTAGGAGACGACCCGCAGGCGGTGGCCGAGAACCGCCGGCGCCTCATCCGGGCGCTGAGCGGGGGCGCCCCCCTGGCTCCGCTGCTGGTGCCCAACCAGGTCCACGGCGACCACGTGGCGCTCGTCTCGGGCATAACCGAGGATGCCGCCGACACCCCTGCCGCCTCGGCAGTGTCCGAGGAGCTGGCCACCGGCTGCGACGCCGTGGTCTGCCTCGACGCCCTGCGTCCGGTGTGCCTCTGCTTTGCCGACTGCACGCCGGTCATACTGGTGGCGCCGGGCGGGGCCTTTGCCGTGGTCCATGCCGGATGGCGCGGGGCCATCGCCTCGATTCCGGCCCGGGCTGCCCTGCGGCTGGCGGCAGAGGCGCGGGTCGACCCCGCCGGCATCCACGCCTACATCGGCCCCCACATCGGCGGATGCTGCTATGAGGTGAGCCAGGAGCTGCTCGACCGCTTCACGGCGCGCTTCGGGGCGGCGTGCGATGCGGGCAGGCGCCATCTGTCGCTTTCCGCGGCGGTTGTCGCAAGCCTGCTCGAAGCTGGGGTTTTGCGATCGGGGATTATCGATGCGGTCTCGGATTTGCAGCCTGATTCCTGCACCTCATGCCACGCAGGGGTCTATTATTCATACAGGAAAAGCGGTGGCGTCACAGGGCGCCACGGTGCGGCGGCATGCCGCATGCCTCGCATCTGAAGCCCGTTTGGACTACGGATGCCGGTTCTGCTGCGCAGACGCATGCAGGCGGAGCCGCACAGGAAGAGCATGGAAGGAGAACCGGGGTTAGCCATGGCCAAGCATGAGGATGCAGGAAGCGGAATCGCTCATCGCTACCAGAATGTCGAGAAGCGCGTCGCGGCGGCATGCCAGAGGGCGGGCCGCGACGTTTCGGATGTGCGCATCGTGGCGGTCTCCAAGACGGTGGGCCTCGACGAGGTGGAGGAGGCCATCGGAGCCGGCATCCATGACTTTGGCGAGAACCGCGCCCGTCCCTTCTCGCAGAAGGTCGAGACCTTCCCGGGGGAGCGCTGGCACTTCATCGGCAAGCTGCAGACCAACAAGGTCCGCGACGTGGTGGGCCGCGCCATGCTCATCCACTCGGTCGACTCGGTGCACCTGCTCGAGGCCATTTCCCGTTACGCCGACAAGCGCGGCAACGACCAGCGCCTTCTGATCGAGGTCAACGTCTCGGGCGAGGAGAGCAAGTCCGGCTTTGCCCCCGCCGAGGTTGCCGAGGCCCTTGACGCGGCCTCCAAGCTTCCGCACGTGAAGGTCCTGGGCCTCATGACCATGGCTCCCCAGGGCGACCTCGAGGTGGCCCGCCAGACCTTTGCCGGCCTGCGCGAGCTGCGCGACGAGCTGGCGCCCAAGTACTCGGGAAACGTCGAGCTCAAGGAGCTCTCCATGGGCATGTCCGAGGACTTTGAGGTGGGGATCGAGGAGGGTGCCACCATCATTCGGGTGGGTCGCACCATCTTCGACCCCTTCTTCTCGCGCAAGTAAGGGCTACCAGTCTAAAAATCCGATGAGGCTTTTGGCACTTGTGCATTACCTGCGGTTTGCATGAAAATAGGCTGTATTTCACAGGCGTGAGGGCCATAGGTGCCTTCAACTAGAGCAGCGGGAGGCCGACGTGGGCTTTATAGACAAGATCAAGACGGCGGTGGGACGAGACCCATACGATGACCGTTCCCGGGGCGATAACTCGCTCTATCCCGACGACTACGACGATTACGCCGATGACGACTACGTGGACGACGGCTACCAGGACGACGGCTACGCCGATGACGGGTACGCCGAGGACGGCTACCGCGGCAACGCGGTGAGCAACAATCGCGGCTACTCCACCCGCGGCTACGGCCGTCCGGGCCGGGGCGGGCTCTCCGACGCCGACGGCTACGACTACGACGACCCTTCGCGCACCCGCTACGACGCCTACCGTCGGCCTGAGCCCGCCTATCAGGAGGAGCAGCCCGAGGAGGAGCAGCCGCCGGCGGGCATCACCTACCGCAAGTCCTCCAGCGCGGACTCCGTCCACGTGCTGCAGCGCGAGGATGCCAACTCTCGCTTCAACGCGCACCGCAACGGCAAGGAGGAGACCGCTCCCACGGGCGAGATGCGCATCGTGCGCGCCAACCGCTACGAGGACATCGAGGTCGTCTCGCGCTACTTCTGCGCCGGCGACACGGTGGCCCTGGTGCTCACCAACGTGAGCCATGAGATCGGCCGCCGCATCCTGGACTTCTCGTTTGGCGTGGTCTCCGCCCTGGGCGGCAAGGTCGACCATGCCTACGGCTCGGTCTTCGTGCTCACCCACGACGTCAACGGGCTGTCCGACAAGGACCGCGAGACCCTGCGCGCGCAGGGCCTCATCGAGTAGCTCGGAGGAGCTGCCCATGATCGCTGGAGAACCTATGGAAACAGGCAACGCCGGCGCCCCCGCCACCGCGGGGGCGTTTCCAGATGCAGGGCTTGCGGCTGAGCTGGGCCGTGTGCTCGTGGTGGGCGCGGGCTCGATGGGGTCCGCCATCATCTCCGGGCTGCTCGGCATCCCGGGCTTCAAAGCCGGGTCGCTGGTGGTCTGCGACCATCACCAGGACCGGTTGGCAGACCTGGCGCAACGCTTCGGCTGCGCGACCTTCTCGTCTGCCGCGGAAGCCGCCCAGACCCTCGCCCCGGACACCGTGATCCTGGCCGTGCGCCCCGGCAACGCGCTTGAGCTGGCCCGACGGCTGGAGGGGGCGGCGCCGTCCGGCCAGCCGCTGCTCGTCTCCATCATGTCCGGCGTCTCAAACGCCCGCCTGACCGAGCTCTTTGGGAGCTGGTCTCGGGTGGTGCGGGTGATGCCCAACACCCCTCTGGCGGTGGGCGCCGGGATGACGCTCGTCTCGGCCGATGCGCCGGCCGGTCCCGAGGCGGTGGCCCTCGCGGTGCGGGTCTTTGCGGCCATGGGCGACGCCTTGGCGCTGCCCGAGGCGCTCTTTGACGAGGGCGCTGCGCTTTCCGGGTGCGGCCCCGCCTACTTCGAGCTGATCGTGGACGCCCTGGCCCGCGCCGGGGTGCGCCACGGGCTCTCGCGCGCGGTGGCGCAGCGGCTTGCCAACCAGACCATGCTGGGAACCGCCACGCTGCTGGCCCGCACCGGCAAGCATCCGCAGGTCGCCATCGACGAGGTGACCACGCCGGGCGGCACCACCATCGCCGGGGTCCAGACCATGGAGGCGCTGGGCTTGCGGACCGCCCTGGACGAGGGCGTGAGCGCCGCCGTCGAGCGAGCCAAGGGGCAGGCATGATCACGGGGGTGGCCGCTCGCGTCATCGTCGGCCTGGCGGACTTCTACACCATGGTCATCTTCATCTACGTGATGCTCTCATGGTTCCCCCACTCGTATGGGGTCATGGGGGATATCTACCGGGTGCTGGGCACCATCTGCGAGCCGTACCTCAAAATCTTCCGGGCCATCATCCCGCCGGTGGGCGGTGTCGACTTCAGCCCCATCATCGCCTTCGTGGTGCTGCAGCTGATCGTGCGGCTGCTGGTATGAGCCATCAGAACCCGGCTGTTCCTCGGGGGTATCGGCCGCTCATGCTCTAAGAAGGGCCTCGGCCCCCTTTGGATGACGTTTCCTAAGGATTTGCACCCGCTTATCACGGTAAGCCGTTAGAATAGTGCGAAGACACGGACGTGAACGCACACGGCCAGGAAGGAACCACATGAGCATCACCGCAGCAGACATCCAGAATGTGGTCTTCGAGCACTCCAAGCGCGGCTACGACGTCGACCAGGTCGACGAGTTCCTGTCGCGGCTCGAGCTTGAGGTCTCCAACTTCATCCAGCAGATCGATGAGTCCCAGGAGCGCATCGCCCAGCTCCAGGCCCAGCTCGAAGCCGCCCAGGCGCAGGCCGCCAACGCTGCCGCCCAGCACGCGGAGCAGCCGGCGCCGGCCAAGCCCGACGACTCTCTCGAGCGCGAGTCACAGATCATCTCCAACGCCATCATCTCCGCCCAGCGCTCGGCTGAAGCCATCAAGCGCGAGGCCCGCGAGGCGGGCGACAAGGTCTACCGCGAGGCCGAGGCGAAGTCGCGCGACATCCTGCGCGACGCCCTGGCCGAGAAGCAGAAGACGCTCGAGGAGGTCGACCGTCTCAAGAGCTCGCGCGAGCGCTTCCGCACCGACTACCTCGCTCTGCTCCAGAAGTTTGTGAAGCAGGCGGAGGAGACCTTCCCGGACGCCTTCGAGGACGCCGACGCCGCCCCCGCCCCTGCTCCCGCCCAGGACCCGGGCGCCACCGTGGCCGCTCAGATTCCCGGCACCGCCCAGTACGGTGTCACCGCGCCGGTCACCGACGTGGACGACGACCTGGACTAGCCAGGACCTCCGGCCTGTATGCAACAGCACCTGCAAGCGCCCGGCTCCTATGAGCCGGGCGCTTTTTTGATGCCGGACCGCCGTTCGCGGCAGAGGGGACCCAGAGCGGGCAAACGCCCTCACAACCTGATGAATACGTGCTATCGTGGCCTAAGTAATACAAAAACATGCATAAAACATAAAATTTATGCATATTAAAGTGAATCAAAGGGGTTATCGTCCAATCGACGCCCACTTGGAGGAGAGCAGCCCATGGAAGCCTGTCAACCGCTTGTCCCGCCGCATGCGAGCGAGGATCCCGCCTCGTACGGCTTTTCCGCCTGCCCGGGCGGCATCTGCGCCGCCGCCGGCATCGCGGCGACGGGCATCTCTGCCGGGTTCAGGCGCAACCCCACTCGCGAGGACCTGGCCCTGGTGGCCGCCGACGAGACCTGCGTCGCCGCCGGCACCTTTACCACCAACCGCTTCTGCGCAGCTCCGGTGCAGGTCTCACGCAAGCGCGCGGCGACCGGCAAGGCCCGGGCGGTGATCTTGAACTCGGGCAACGCCAACGCCGCCACCGGCGAGCCGGGGATGCAGACCGCGCTTGCCACCGGAGAACTGGTGGGCAAGGCCCTCGGATGCGCTCCCGAGGAGGTGCTTATCGCCTCCACCGGCGTCATCGGGCTTCCCCTCTCCATGGACTGCTTCATCACCGGGGTGCCGGCTGCGGTCGAGAGCCTGGAGCACAGCCCGCAGGCCGCGCACCGCGCCGCCAAGGCCATCATGACCACCGACACGGTGACCAAGGAGGCCTCGTTTGCGGGACCGGTGCCGTGCGGCGCGGGCGGCGGGGACGTCACCGTGCACGTGGGCGGCATGTGCAAGGGGTCGGGCATGATCCAACCCAACATGGCCACCATGCTGGCGGTGGTCACCACCGACGCCCCGCTTACGGCAGAGGCCGCCTCGGCGGCGCTGCGCTCGGCGGTGGGCGTGACCTTCAACAAGGTCACCGTCGACTCCGACACCTCCACCAACGACTCCTGCTTCCTGCTTGCCACCGGCAAGGCG
>OMWF01000003.1 GCA_900314665.1 uncultured Actinomycetes bacterium | reverse complement strand
TGATGCGCTCGGTCTTACGACCGTTGAGGAGCCTTTTCCTGAGTTCGGTGTCTTCCGTGCGCCCGCCGCAAGGGCAGTACGCCTCAAGCACAGGCACAATTAAGCCGCATCAAGACTCATTGAGGCATTTCTTGAAGCTTGATAGGGTTTTGATTACTACTTTGGTTGTATTCAACAGTTTGACTCAAATTACGCCTTATTACAGTAGTTATTTCCTCACTCGTATACAGCATCGACTGCTATCGCCCATATATATTGCAACTTTAGTTGTACTCTAATCGCCCGCCCGCCCCGCCTGCGTCAAATTACGGCGCCGCCAATATTCCAGACCCCGTAGCGCCTATCGAGGGCGCCCCCCCGCGCTCCGCTGCACGCCGCACCCCCGTCACTGGTAAAGTTTGTACTCGACCGGGAACCCGGACCCTCGCAAGCACCGTCTCCAGCTGCACCAGCAGGGAGGACCACATGGACATCGACGCCGGAAAGATGCTCGGGTTTGGCTGCATGAGGATGCCGCATTTCAACAGCGACCCAACCGACATCGACTACCCAAAGCTCAACGCCCTCATCGACGAGTTCATGTCCCGGGGCTTCTCGTACTTTGACACCGCCTACACCTACCACAACTACCAGGCTGAGAAGATTGTGCGCCGGGCGCTGGTTGACCGCTATCCGCGCGAGTCCTTTCAGCTCGCCACCAAGCTGCCGCTGCGTGACTTCAAGGACGCAGCCGATATGCGCCGCATCTTTGCCGAGCAGCTCGCCAACTGCGGCGTCGACCACTTTGATTACTACCTTCTCCACAACATGGGCTCAAACGTCTACGGCAAGTGCGAGCAGCACGACGCCTTTGGGTTCTTGGACGAGGTCAGGTCCAGCGGCAAGGCCACCTTTGTGGGCATGTCCTTCCACGACACCCCCAAGCTGCTCGCCACGATTCTCGACAAGCACGCCGAGCAGCTCGACTTCCTCCAACTGCAAGTCAACTACGTCGACTGGGAGCAGCCCGCCGTGGAGTCGGAGGAGTGTCTGAGACTCGCCCGCCGCTACGGCAAGCCCGTCATCGTGATGGAGCCCTGCAAGGGCGGCACCCTGGTGAACCTCCCCGACCAAGCCCGCAGCATCCTGAAGGAAGCCGACCCGCAGGCGTCGACGGCCAGCTGGGCACTGCGTTTTGCCGCCAGCCAACCCGGAGTGATTCGAGTGCTCTCCGGCATGAACGAGATGGAGCAGGTGCTCGACAACTGCGCCACTTTTCAGAGCTTCAGGCCCATCGCAGAAGACGAGCTCGAGGCCGTCTGGAAGGCCCGCGACATCATCGAGGCCCAAACCGCCATCGCCTGCACCGCCTGCGAGTACTGCGCCCACACCTGTCCCAAGCAGATCCCCATCTCAAAGTACTTTTCGCTTTACAACAGCAACAAGCGCACCACAGGGTATTTCTCGAGCCAGTTTGTCTATTACAACAACATCGCGCAGGCGGGATCCGGCAAGGCAAGCGATTGCATCAAATGCGGGGTATGCGAGAAGGCCTGTCCGCAGCACCTCCCCATCCGCGAGCTGCTGAGCCAGGTGGCCGAAGCGTTCGAGCAGCAGGCGCCTCCACTCAAGGTCACCAAATAGCCTCGCTTCTCAATCCCGTCAGAAACCTGTGAGACGCAGGCCTCCCGGAGGTGCTAGGTTCATGGGAACACGTCCGAGAGGAGACAGCTATGATCAACCTGCCAGGTCTTAAGACGCTCCACGACATCTGGAAGCGCTTCAGCGGCAAGCACGGCGACCTCATCTCGTTTGGCACGTCGCTCTATCCGCACGCGCTGCAAGAGGGCACTCTTGTCGCCGTCTACGTGCGGACGCCCGACAACCAGACCTTTGACTACAACCTGACGCTCGACGCCGAGGATGCGCAGATGCTGCGCGAGGCCGACAAGATCGTCCGCAACCGCTAACCACCGCGCATGACTGAGGGCCGCCCGACCAGGTCAACCCTGCGGGCGGTCCCCACCTCGACGAAGCTGCTATCGCGCAACCTGCTTGCAAACCATGTCCAAGAAGTACCGGTGCACCGTGAGGTCGTCGCCCAGCTCCGGGTGAAAGGCCGTGACCAACTGGTTTGCCTCCCGGGCGGCCACGATGCGGTCATCGGCCGTGGCCAGCACCCGGACCCCCGCCCCCGCCTGTGCAATATAGGGCGCGCGGATGAACGTCATGGGCACGTCGGGTATGCCGGCAAAGGACCCCCGCGTAGAGAAGCTCCCCAGCTGCCGACCATAGGCGTTGCGCACCGCCGTGACGTCCATGGTCGCCAGATGGGTGCGCACGTCGTTGGCTATGCGCCGGGCGAGCAGCAGCAGCCCGGCGCAGGTCCCCCACACGGGAAGCCCGCTCTCAATCAGCCTGCGCACCGGTTCGGTGAGCCCCAGGTCGTCCATCAGCTTGCCCTGCACCGTGCTCTCCCCGCCGGGGATTATCAGCCCGTCCAGGGGCCGGTCAAGGTCGCGCAGCTGGCGAATCTCAAAGCTTTCGACCCCAAGGCGGGAGAGCGTCTTCTCGTGCTCGGCAAACGCTCCCTGCAATGCGAGAATGGCGATGCGCACCGCTCACACGCCCCTCTCGGCCATGAGCAGCTCGATCTCCTGCGCGTTGATGCCCACCATGGCCTCTCCCAGGTCTTCCGAGAGCTCCGCGAGCATCTTGGCGTCGGTGTAGTTGGTGACCGCCTTGACAATGGCCGCGGCGCGCTTGGCGGGGTTGCCCGACTTGAAGATGCCCGAGCCCACAAAGACGCCTTCGGCGCCCAGCTGCATCATGAGCGCGGCGTCGGCCGGCGTCGCCACGCCGCCGGCAGCAAAGTTCACCACCGGCAGCTTGCCGTTGTCGTGCACGTACTTAACCAGACCATAGGGCACCTCGAGCTGCTTGGCGGCCTCGTAAAGCTCGTCTTGCGCCATGCCGGCCACGCGGCGAATCTCGGACTGCATGGCACGCATGTGAGTCACCGCCTGCACCACGTCGCCAGTCCCCGGCTCGCCCTTGGTGCGGATCATCGCCGCGCCCTCCTGAATGCGCCGCAGGGCCTCGCCCAGGTTGCGCGCCCCGCACACAAACGGCACGTCAAACCTGGTCTTGTCGATGTGGTAGGTGTCGTCTGCCGGCGAGAGCACCTCGGACTCGTCGATGAAGTCGATGTCGATGGCCTGCAGGATCTGCGCCTCCACAAAATGGCCGATGCGGCACTTGGCCATGACCGGGATGGATACCGCCTCCTGCATGCCCTTGATCATCTTGGGGTCGCTCATGCGTGAGACGCCCCCGGCGGCGCGAATGTCGGCGGGGATGCGCTCGAGCGCCATCACAGCGCAGGCGCCGGCATCCTCGGCGATCCTCGCTTGCTCGGGCGTGGTGACATCCATAATCACGCCGCCCTTGAGCATCTGCGCGAGATTCTTGTTGAGCTCGTAGCGGTTGGCGTGCTGGGTGGGCGTGTCGTCTGCGGACTGAACTTGGGTCATGGCGATTACCTCCTTGATTTGGGACGAGAGACATCGTAGTAATGGGTTTGGTATCAAAAAATATCCAGACGAGAATCGTTTTATATAATCAGATGCGCTATATCATCGACAAAGCGAGCGAGACCCCGGCCTATTTGCAGCTGTATGAGCAGGTAAGGCGCGATATCGTGCGCGGTGCTCACCCGTACGGGAGCAAGCTTCCCTCAAAACGGTCAACGGCATCTGAGACGGGGGTCAGCACCATCACGGTCGAGCACGCCTATGACCTGTTGCGCGAGGAAGGCTACGTCGAATCCCGCGAGCGCAGCGGCTACCTGGTGGTCTACCGGGACGCAGACGGGTTTGCGCAAGCCGCAGCTCGGCCACACTCCGGTGGTGTTCCCAGCAAAGAGGGCGTCTACCAGGCGGGTTCCCCGACGCCCTCAAGCACTGACGGCGTGCCGCTCTTTCCCTACCCGACGCTCGCAAAGACGGCGCGGCGGGTGCTTGCCACCTGCGGCGAGGAGATGCTCGCACGCTCCCCGGGCAAGGGCCGCCCCGAGCTGCGTCAGACGCTCGCCCGCTACCTGGCCAGCAATCAGGGCATCTACGCAGACCCCGAGCAGATAATCATCGGGTCGGGCGCCGACCATCTCTACGCTCTCATCGTGGGGCTTCTCGGCAGGAACCGCGCCTTTGCCCTGGAGTCGCCCTCCTACCACAAGATCGAGCAGATCTACACCGCCCTCGGGGTCCGCTGCGAGCTGCTGCCGCTGGCCCCCGACGGCATCGAGAGCTCCGCGCTTGCCGCCACCAGCGCAAGCGTCCTGCACATCTCGCCTTACCGCAGCTTCCCCACCGGCATCACGGCGCCCATCGCAAAGCGGCTCGAGTATCTGCGATGGGCGGAGGGCGACAGCGGCGACCCCGCCACGGCCGACTCGCCCGGCCGCATTATCGTGGAGGATGACTTTGAGTCCGAGTTCTCGGTCTCGGGCAGGCCGGTGGAGACCGTCTATGCGCTCTCTACCAGCGAGAACGTCATCTACCTCAACACCTTCTCCAAGACTATCGCGCCCGCCTTGCGCATGGGGTACATGGTCCTGCCCAAGCGCCTCTTGCCTGCCTATGAGAGTCGCCTGGGGTTCATCTCCTGCTCTGTTCCCACCTTCGACCAGCTGGTGGTCGCCAAGCTGATCGAGAGCGGAGAGTTCAGCCGCCACATCAACCGGGTGCGCCGGGCACGCCGCAAGGAGCTCTTTGCCCGCAGGCGGGGGTGACGTCGGCGCAGGGTTGGGCCCCGCATCCGCATCGCCCTCCGCTTACCGACCGGGCTGTCGGCGGCCGGCAGCTGGACCCCGCGCGCCTGCACATCCCCGCAGTGGCATGTGCGCGACAAGGGCGCCCTCCCCTGTCCCGGCTACCCTTGCGGGGTAGCCTCGGGCCTGTGGCGCCGGTCGATGCCCTCCTGCTGGTAGTAGCGGCGCTTGTCGTCGTACATCGCCAGCTCCGCCCGCTTGAGCAGGGATTTCATGTCGATCTTGGGCTGCAGGTCCCGCGCCACCCCAATCGAGACGTGATAGGACGCCTTCTCCACCATGCGGCTTATCGCAGCGGCGCGCCTCTCAAGCTCCCCCTCGTTGGGGTCGAGGACAAAAGCGACAAACTCGTCGCCGCCAATGCGGTAGGTGTTCTCCTCGCCAAGCTCCTCCCTAAGCGCGGCGCCGACGTACTTGAGCATCGCGTCACCCGAGGCGTGCCCCTTGGAGTCGTTGAGCTCGTGCAGCCCGTTGAGGTCGAGGTAGACGCAGCCCAGCGCCTGCTGGCACTTCTCGGGGTATCCGTCCAGCGCCAGCTCAAAGGAGTTGCGATTCTTGACCCCCGTCAGCAGGTCCTTCTCGCTCAGCTCCGCCAGCCTCAGCTCGGCGATCGCCCTCTGGGTCTTCACGCTAAACTGATGGAAGCTGACAAAGATGCCAGCTGCGGCAAAAACACATGAGTTGATGATGTCACTTGCAACAAACGCCGGGTCAACAAAGAGCAGCGTCATGCACACGAAGATGAAGGTGTGGATGGCAATGCAGACAATCATCCTGGTGGACTTGTCGGTAAAGAACACCGACACCGCTAGGATGAAAGCCGGAAACGTGCACGCGTTCTGATTGGGATTGAAGACAGTTCCCAGAATCGCCGCGTAGACCAGGCATAAGCTGATCAGGAGATACATCAAGAACCCGATGGCCTTCTCGTTGGCCGGACTCGTATGCCGCGTGACCAGATACGTCGCCAACACGCTCGCAAGCATCATCGCATAGAGGGCCAGATTCCCCCGTGCCTGCTCGTTAATGAACGATACAAGCAGCAGGACAACGAGCGCCGTCATGATTGCCAGGGAGACGACCTCGATGCTTTTGCAGTTCTCTCGCGCGATGCTCGGGTAGATCTGCCTCCATTGCTCATTGCTCACTCGTTTGGCAAACAGTTCCTCAAATGCCTTCAAAAACCCATCCCCTGAAGCCCAACCCGTGTAGGTACTTAGGCTACCATACTCCAACATCAGCGACGAGGGGTCTGGGGGCGTTCTGACCAGGTGAGGGCATCCCCGGTCGCAAGCGCTGCCGCACCGCGCCCACTCTACCGACACTGATATGGGTTCTCGCTCTTGAGAAGCTCCTCCGCCTGCTCTGCCGATTGCGGGCGCTCAAAGTAAAAGCCCTGGATGCAATCGCAGCCAAGCCCCTTGAGCAGCTCGTACTGGTCCTTGGTCTCCACCCCTTCGCACACGGCCGTCTTGTCCACATCGTGTATAAGGCCGATGACATCGCGCAAAAACGATTGCGACTCAGCGTTTCCGTAGCTGTCGAGAAGCGATTTGTCGATCTTGACCTCGTCGACCGGGATGTCGGCCAGCAGGCCCAGCGACGAGTACCCCGACCCAAAGTCGTCCATCACGAGCTCGATGTTCATGCGGCGGCACGCTTCAAAGAACGCGGCGGCAGACTGCCGGTCGCTGATGAACATGCTCTCCGTCATCTCGAGCTTGATGGCTTCGGCGGGAACCTGGTACGTGTCGAGAAGCTCCCTGAGATAGGGGACAAAGTCCGGATCGGAGAGCTGACCTGCGGAGACGTTGAAGGAGACCGGCAAAGGCATCAAGCCCTGCTCTCTCCAGGCGGCGATCTGACGGATGGTCATCTTTGCCGTCATGCGGCCGATCTGCCTGATCCACCCGTTGCTCTCGGCGATGGGGATGAAGGTGCCCGGGCTCAAGGGGCCGCCCTTCATGCGGGCCAGCGCCTCGAAGCCCGTGACTTCCTTGGTGCCCGTATCGACCTGCGGCTGGTACACCATGTAAAAGCCATCGTTCTGGACTGCGGTCAGCACCGCGCTCTTCTCGCGCTCGCCCGCCTCGTCCTCATCCATCATGGTCCTCGTGTAGACGACGCAGCCGTCCTTGCCCAACGCCTTGGCGCGCGCGACCGCAGACTCGCCCCAGGAGAGCACCATCGTCGCCTCAACCTTGCCGTCGGAGTGGGCGACGCCGATGCTGGCTAGCGCCTGCAGGCTGTCCAGCCCCACGCAGCGCCGCTTTCTGAACACGCCCTGGATCCGTTGGAGGATGGCATCCCCCTCCTGCAGCTCCCTGTTGATGAAGATGAAAAGGAACTCGTCGCCGTTGTACCGAGAGACCTCTCCGCCCACTTCCTGGGTCAGCGCGCGAAGGTCATCCGCAATGCCCCTGAGCAGCTCATCGGCCGCCTCGTGGCCGTAGACCTCGTTGAGTCTCTTGAAGCTGTCCAGGTTCGCCAGCACGATGGTGAACTTCCGACCCTGCAAGGAGAGCTCGTCGAGAAGGGCCCTGGCGTACGGGCGGCTGTACGCGCCGGTCAAAAAGTCGTGCTCGTTGGAGAACTTCAACTGCTGCACCGACTGCTCCAAGGCGCCTGCGATGCGCCTCCTGTCGCGAATGTTGATCGACAAGCCGATAATGATCATGATGAAGCCCACCAGAACCAGTACCAATGAGATGACAAACATCCTATACGGATGCCCAAACGACGCCGGAGCGCCCACGATAACAGCATCATCCGGCAGCGCGGAGAAATTCAGGTCAAACTTCTTCATCCCCGCATAGCTCGCCACGCAGACGGAGTCGGCGGGAAGGGTGACGGGGACGTCGGAGAGGCTCACCCCATGGTCGAGCGCCTCGTGCATGGTACGGACCGCTTTAGCCGCCGACCCGGTGGGGTCATGGACGACGCCCGCCACTGCGCCGTTGTTGTAGCCGCCCTTTGAGTTCCTGAAGACCGGGACGGAAGCCGCTTCCGCTACCAGCTTCGTCATCTTGGAGTCGGTGTAGAAGTTACCCTCCTTGTCCTCATGGGCGACCATGAGAAGGATGACGGTGCCGTCCTCATAGCGGGAGACGATGTCTTGAAGCTCCTCGATGCCGTAGTCGCTGGTGGTCAGGTATTCAAAGTCGATGCCTGAGTACTGCTCCCCCTGCGAGAGCGTTTTAACCAAGTCTTCCTCGACCCGGGCCACACGGCTGCTGTCGTTGATGGCCACGATTCGCCTTGTGCCGGGGAGCAGGCGGAACACCAACTCAACCGAAGAATCGACGTTGCTGTCCTCAAAGTATCCCGTGACGTTTGAGTAGCGTTCAGCTGCGGCGTTGCCGTTCTCGATATCGTTCACGCCAATGAAGACGATGGGCATTCCCGCAAAATAGTCATCCCGATGCTCCATGGCAAAGTCGAGGGCCGGGTCGTCGCCCACGATCAAGCCGTCGTACGTGTTTGTCGACAGGATCACCTCGAGCGCTTGCGAGAAGTGGGCCAGGTCCTCATCCGACCGATGCTTGGAGGTGTCCATGTTGACGACGTCAATCTGGATGTCATAAGAATTGGAAACAGAGAGCATGCCCGAGATCTGATCTCGATAGTAGGCGCTCGTGGGATCGTACGAGGAAATGAAAAGCACATGCTTGTCCGCTATCCCCGTAGAGGCGGCATCAGAACCCCCCGAGATGCTTCGCTCCCAGCGTTCTTCCTGCAGCACGGTGGGGTCCGATGATCCGGAGACGTCTAAGGACTCCTGAGCGCTTGCCTGCTCGTTAATCTTTATTTCCTTGACCAGCGAGCATGAAAGGAGAAGGACGCCCGTTATGGCGATGACCACTCCCGCAAAAACGAGCGCAATGCTCAGCTTTGAGCTGCTCGAAACCGTATTCCGTTCCATCATCTTTTCCCCACCGGCGCGATAAGCGCTGAGAGACCACGACGCGTCAGGCATGCCGCCTTTCGCACCAATGCATGGTAGGCCACTTGAGAATGTGCGTATCGGCAAACCGGAATCAGGGCGGGGACGGGATAGGTTCGGGCGGTCGCCGCAATGGCCCCGTCCGCGCACAACCGGTCTCGTCTCGGGACCCGGATGCGCTCGCTTGGACTCGCCCTAAGGGCCTCGCCTGAGCTCGATCGGTATCACCTAACAGGCCCCGTCGCGCTCCCCACTGATGCAAATGTAATAAAACGCGAAGATTTTCAGCCCCGGCGGCTCCGCTCTGATGCAAATGTAACAAAACGCGAAGATTTCAGCCCCGGACCTCCGAGAGAGGGGTCCTCGGGCGCCGCCGCCGATGCGAATCCTGGGCTTTTGCTGGAGGCACCCCTCCCGCGGCTCTGTCCCGGCTGAGAAAACTTCGCGTTTTGTTACATTTGCAGCATGGGGACGGCTCCGCGGGCCCAAATCTTCGCGTTTTGTTACATTTGCATCAAGGCCCCCGCCGCGCCGGGCGGGTTGCTGGAGCCTGGCCGGTCGGCC
>OMWF01000106.1 GCA_900314665.1 uncultured Actinomycetes bacterium | reverse complement strand
GTACCTGTCAACGATTGGACTCGGCTCCGATTGCACCGCGCTCGAGTGCGAGGTTCCTGAGCGCGCCGAAGGTCTCGTCGCTGATGAAGTGCTCGATGCGGCAGGCGTCCTCGACCGCCACCTCGGGGGTGACGCCGAGCTGCTCAAAGAGCTGGGAGAGCACGGTGTGGCGCTCGTAGACGCCCTCCGCGCGCCGGCGGCCCTCCTCGGTGAGCTGCACATGGCTGTCCGTATTGACGCTCAACAGCCCCTGGTGGTGCAGGCGCTTGAGGTACTCGCTCACGGTGGGTTTGGAAAAGCCCAGGTTCTTGGCGATGTCCACCGCGTGCACGCCGTCCTTTTCCCGCTCTAAGAGGAGGATGGTCTCGAGGTACATCTCGGTCGTTTCCTGGTTGCGCTTGTGATGCGTGTTGTTTGCCATAGCAGCTGCCGTCCTGCCGAAACGCCGCCGTTATCGTGGATATTGTAATCCGAAAAGATACGCGCCAGCAGACCGGGCTGGCGGACAGGGGAGCGGGCGCCGTTTGCAGGTTAGGTTTGACTAACTAAAGAATTAGGCTATCCTAACTACGAATGCGAAGGGAGACAGGGTCATGCCCATCACGCTTTTAGAAGCCGGCGGCACCGGAACCATCACCAGGATCGGCGGTGCCGATAGCGTCCGCGCCCGTCTCAACGGGCTGGGGTTTGTCGAGGGCACGCAGCTTGAGGTGGTGGCCAAGACGGCCGGCGGGCTCATCGTCAACGTGCGGGGGTCGCGCATCGCCCTCGGCATGGACCTTGCCTCGCGGGTGTACATCTGACTTAAGGAGGAGTGGCAGCGCATGCATCAGGATTCAACGGCTCAACGCACGCTCAAGGACGTGTCTGTGGGGGAGACCGTCACGGTCAAGCGCCTTCAGGGCGCTGGGGCCATCAAGCGCCGTCTGATGGACATGGGCCTTACCCGGGGCGCTCAGGTGCACGTACGCAAGGTGGCGCCGCTTGGCGACCCGCTGGAGGTCACGGTCCGCGGATTTGAGCTGTCGGTGCGTAAGGCGGACGCCCAGATGGTCGAGGTGGGTTAGCAGGCCGCGATGCGGCAGGGGGAGAGCGGGCTCGGGCCCGTCTTTTATCGCCTACAAGTTAACTAAAGGTAACTTATCTGAACAGGATGAGGAGAGCGTCACATGATTGGAACAGTCGCGTTGGCAGGCAATCCGAACTGCGGCAAGACCACGCTGTTCAACCGCCTGACCGGGGCAAACCAATACGTCGGCAACTGGCCTGGGGTCACGGTGGAGCGGAAGGAGGGCAGGCTCAAGGGGCATCACGAGGTGACCGTCGTGGACTTGCCGGGCACCTACTCGCTGTCCCCGTACACCATGGAGGAGCGGGTCGCCCGCAGCTTCATCGTCGATGGCGGACCTGACGTGATCGTCGACATCATCGATGGCACCAACCTGGAGCGCAACCTCTATCTGGCCGACCAGCTGCGCGAGCTGGGCGTGCCCCTGGTGGCTGCCGTCAACATGATGGACGTGGTGCGCGCCAACGGCGATGCGATCGACATCGAGGCGCTGTCCCGCTATCTGGGCTGCCCGGTGCTCGAAATCAGCGCGCTCAAGGGCGACGGCGTCGACCAGCTGGTCGAGACCGTCCTCTCCGGAAGCGTCAAGCCCTCCGCCGAGCGCACCGTCTTCGACCCGGTGGTGGAGGACGCCCTCGCCAAGATCGGCCAGCTGGCGCTTGGCGGCGTCGCCGCCGAGAAGCGCCGATGGTATGCGATCAAGCTCTTCGAGCGCGATGGGGAGGCGACCTCCTCGCTCAATCTGACCCCCGACGTGAAGGCCTCCATCGAGCAGGTCGTGAGCACCGCCGAGGCAGAGCTCGACGACGACGCCGAGTCCCTGATCACCACCGGCCGCTACGAGCAGATCGGCGCAATCATCCCGTCGGTCGCCGACAAGCCCTCCGCCGCCAAGGTCTCCGTCTCCGACCGCATCGACCGGGTGGTCACCAACCGCATCCTGGGCCTGCCCATCTTCGTGCTCGTCATGTTCCTGGTCTACTACCTCTCGATCAGCACCGTGGGCACCTACTTCACCGACTGGGTCAACGACGGCGTCTTTGGCGACGGCTGGTTTGCCGGCTCGGTGGGCCGCGAGGACTACGACGCGATGGCGGAGGAGTACGACCCCCTCGCCGCTCAGATCGAGGCCTACGAGACCGCGCTGGTGGAGGCCGAGGGACTGGACGCTGAAGCGGACGACTACGCCGACCAGCTGCAGCTGGCGGTGGCCGCCAACCCTGATTTCTCCACCGTCTGGGACAACTATGACCAAGATACGGGCGAGAACGAGAGCGTGACCGTCGACGCGGCCGCTTACGAGCAGGCCGAGTCTGATCTGAGCGCCCTTATCGCCGCCAACCCCGAGCACTTCAACGAGGACGGCGAGCTTGACCCGGCCACCTTTGGACCCTGGGTGCCGGGCATCCCGACGCTGGTGGGGGAGGGGCTTTCCGCCGTCAATTGCGCCCCCTGGCTGCAAGGCCTGATTTTGGACGGCATTATCGCCGGCGTCGGTGCGGTTATCGGATTTGTCCCCCAGATGCTCGTGCTCTTCTTCTGCCTGGCCTTCCTTGAGGGCTGCGGCTACATGGCCCGCATCGCCTTCGTGCTGGATCGCGTGTTCCGCCGCTTTGGGCTTTCCGGCAAATCGTTCATCCCCATCCTGATCGGCACCGGCTGCGGCGTCCCCGGCGTGATGGCGTCCCGCACCATCGAAAACGAGAACGACCGGCATCTGACGATCATGACCACCACCTTCATCCCCTGTTCGGCCAAGCTGCCCATCATCGCCCTCTTTGCCGGCGCCATCTTTGGCAACGCCTGGTGGGTGGCGGCAAGCGCCTACTTCATGGGCATCGCGACCATTCTCTGCTCAGGCATCATCCTCAAGAAGACCAAGCCCTTCCAGAGCCCGGCCACCCCGTTTGTGATGGAGCTGCCCGCCTACCACTGGCCCACCGCGGGCTCGGTGCTGCGCAGCATGTGGGAGCGTGCCTGGTCCTTCATCAAGAAGGCCGGAACCCTGATCCTGGCGGCCGCCGTCGTCATCTGGTTCCTCTCGGGCTACGGCGTGTCCGACGGCGCCTTTGGAGCGGTTGCCGATCAAAACGACTCGCTGCTGGCCGTCATCTCCAGCGCCATCGCCTGGATCTTCTATCCGCTGGGCTGGGGCGCTCTGCCCGGCAGCGGCATCGAGTACGCCTGGCAGCCCACCGCCGCTACCATCACCGGCCTTATCGCCAAGGAGAACGTGGTGGGCACCATGGGCATCCTCTACGCCGGCGGCGCCGGCTGGTACGCCAACCTGCAGGCTTCGCTCACCCCGGTGGCGGCCTACTCGCTGCTCGCCTTCAACCTGCTGTGCGCCCCCTGCTTTGCGGCCATGGGTGCCATCAAGCGCGAGATGGGCAGCCGGGTGTGGTTCTGGCGCGCCATCGGCTACGAGTGCGGCATCGCCTACACCACGTCTTTGATGATCTATCAGCTCGTTGGCTTGGTCACGGGCGAGGTGCCCCTCACCTTCTGGACCGTGGCCGCGGCGGGCGTGCTTATCGTCTTCCTCTATCTGCTGCTGCGCCCTGCCAGGGACCGTGGCGAGGTCGAGGGCGTCGGCGGCGCCGGCGTCGTCGCCTCCGAGCAGGCCTGAGCGGTATCATCTCTCTAAGAAGAAGGAGGTGGGAGTCGTATGAACGTGGCGTCCTGGATCATCCTGGGATTGGTCGTCCTGGCGGTGGCGCTCTCCGTCCGCTACGTGTGGAAGTCCACGCGCGGCGGGACCGCCTGCATGGACTGCCCCAGCTGCAAGAGCGGGCAGTGCGGCGCCTGCGCCAACCTTGAGAAGATGGAGC
>OMWF01000172.1 GCA_900314665.1 uncultured Actinomycetes bacterium | reverse complement strand
CGCTGTCCCCGCCCTGCGCCGCGTCCTTGTCGCCCGCGGTGGCAGAAGCGGCCGCGGATCCGACCGTGGAGCCGGACGCCGAGGTCGCCTGCGCGCCGCCGGCGTTGGCGAGCGCAACGTCTTCATTGAAGCTCAGCGTGAGCACGTCGCCGTCCAGACTGTACGAGCCAATGGCGTTCGCGCCACTCCTCGACGGATCTCCCGCTGTGGGGCTCGCGAAGACGTCACCCTTCACCGCGCCGGCTGAGGTATCCGGATGCACCGACGTCGGCACCCTGTACTGCAGCGTGGTCCCCTTGGCCAACGTGCCTGCGGGAAGCGTGAACGCCAGGCGCAGGCGCAGCTCAGAGGTGGCAGCCACCGCGCTGCCGCCGTCCGTCTTGACCCAGGATCCGTCATCGGCGCCCGCCGGGCGGCAGAACACGGACGAGTCCTCGTTGATGGCGTTTCTCAGCGTGTCGCCGCCCGTGATCGCATGAGCCGGGTACATGAGCGCCACCGCGCACGCCACGGCCACCACCGCGCCCGCAACCGTCGCCAGACCGAGAAGCCCGTGCCTTCGACGGTTGTCTCTGAGCATCTTTCTTGCTGTTTCGAAGAGTCGGTTCATGGTGCCCTCGAATCGTCGTCTCGATCCGCGTGTGCTGCCCTGAATTCTCCCGGGATGACGTGGCTTCCTAGGAGAACTGAGAGCAACCCACCCAGTCCTTCTCGCCATAGGCCCCCCGCACATAGATCAGGAGGTCGTAGCTATCGTTGAATGCCGCTCTCGTCGTTCCCCGATCCACTACAGAAAACGACCGGCGCGCACCGTTTACCTGCACAAACGTGAGCCTGTTGCCCGGCTCCAGGGCGTCGATCCCGGACTCGCCCGCAAGCCACGAGGGCACGCGGACCACGAGCTCCCCGCCTGCGCCCTCCTCCAGCGCCGGGGTGAGGCTCGCGTCCTCCCCGAGCGCCGCCACGGGGAGGTCGACCGGAGCCTCGAGACCAGAGAGCCTGCCGGCGACCTGCACGCCCTCGAGCTCAATCACGGGCAGGTCCTCCGGGGCCTGCTCGGCTGCAGGGCCGGACCCGGGCACCGTCGCCTCGAGGTCTGCCAGCAGCGCCGGACAGAGCGCCCTGCCATCGCGTGCCTGAGCGGCTGCGCTCTGCGCCCCCTGCCACCACACGAGCAGGCCGCAGGCGACCAGCACGGCGCCCGCGATGAGCGCGAGCTGCCAGCGGCGTCCTGCGCCGCCAGACGCGCCGGTGCGTCTGGCGCGTGGTGTCAGTGCGGCATCGCTCATGCGCGGTCCTTCTCCCTACGCCTACCTGCGATGCCGAGAAGCAGCAGTACGCCGCCCGCACAGAGCAGGGCCACGGGCAACAGCGGTGATGTCGCATCACCCGTCTTGGGGGCTGGCTTGGGGCCGTACGAAAGCCCTTTGTTGGTGATGGCGAAGTCGACGCCGGCCCGAGCGGAACTTGCCTGGGGTAAGCCCGCTAGGCCAGCCTCGTCGGCGTCGGCAGAAGTGCTCGCCATCAGAACCGAACACGTGTACCCGGCGGGCACGTCCTTCTCGCGCACGAACCAGCTGCCCTCGCCATCCCATGAGAACGTCCAGTTGTTTGTGGCGTCGAGCGTAACCTCGCGGTAGAGCTCGTCGCCGTCGTAGATGGCAACCTGCACAGATTCCGGGCGCTCGGAGGCGCGGTCGCTTTGCCAGAGCTTGGTGACGCGGTTGCGAGCCGTCTGCTGCGGACGCACCTCGAACTTGGCGTCTACCGTACAGTCGGTCGCGTAGGTGCTGCCATCGACGCGCGGCACGATCACCAGGTTGGGAAGGGCCACGTACGTCGAGCCGTCCGCAGTCGCGGGGTCTGCCGCGAGAAGGTACATGCCGGGCTCGAGGCCGCCAAAGCTCGCCCTGCCGCCCGTGGCCGTCGCATCCTTCGTGCCAAAGGAACCGCTGGCAGACGCGACGTAGCCCGCATAGCTTGACGCCGCGCTGGTAAGGGTCTGGGCATCCGTCGCCTCATCGAACGCCGCAGGGTCGATCCCGGTGTCTGCCACCGCATCCGCAAGTGCCGACACCGCTACAAGCCTGCCGGACTCGTCCATGCTCGCCACCTGCGCAAGGTGGAATCCCTGCCCCTCGACCGGGCACTTCTCCACCTCGAGCGAGCAGACCGTGCCGGGCGCGATGCCCACCTGGGCGTGCGCGGTCGCGGGCACGGCGGCAAGCACCGCCGCGAGAAGGACCACCACGGCCGCGAGGACGCACCCCGCCAAGCCAAACGGCCTTGTCTCTCTGCATGTCACGGCTGCGCTTCCTTTCTCGTGCCCGATAAAACCTTTGGTGCCCGCCCGCGCAGCGCGCTGCGGTGCCGAGCGCCGTCCGGGCCATTGCCCGAGCCGCCGTTAGCGCGTCGTCGCACCGCCTGGACGACAAGCGCCGCCACAAGCACCAGCGCCGTGAGCACCGCCGCCACGATGACGGGGCTCATCTGCACCGCGTCGCCGTCCGCAATCGCCGCGTTCTGGTTGGGAATGCGGTGGCCGCGCACGAGGAGCCGGTGCGTGTTCACCCCGTAGGGCGTGCACGTGACCAGCGTGCAAAGGTCCAGTCCGTCGTCTATCGCCAGGTCGTCCAGCTCGTCCGGGAGGACCACGCGGATCTGGTCCACCTGGTAGGTGAGCGTCTTGCCCAGAACCTGCAGCATGAAGACGTCGCCCTCGCGGAGCTGGTCGATGTCCGTGAACAAACGCGCGGACGGAAGACCCCTGTGACCGGAGATCACGCAGTGCGTGCCCGCCCCGCCCACTGGCAGTGAGGAGCCGGGGATGTGCCCGATGGCGGTCTGCAGAATCGTGTCTTCCGTCCCGTGGTAGATGGGGAGGGAGACGCTGATCTTGGGGACCTCCACGTAGCCCATGATTCCGGTGCCGGTCACGTCGAGCGTCTGCTCGTACCTCTCGCGCTGCTCGTCCGTGAGGGTGAAGCGGCTGCCGTCGCGCGGAAGCGACTGGTTGTACGCAACCGCCGCGTCCCACAGCTGCTGGTTCGCCTCTACGGAGTTGTCGCTCACCGCTTCCTGGTAGGTGGCGATGGCTCGCGACTGGTGCATGGAGTTCCACCAGTCGCTTACCGAGGGGTAGAGCATCATGCCTATGCCAGCAAGGAGAGCGCAGCCGAGAAGGACCTCAGGTACGTGCGTCCGAAGCCACCTTCCCATCTGCACCTCCTTTCGCGGCATCCGCGGCCGCCCCGTGACCGGGGCGGCCGTTTGGCATGAGTAGAGCTAGCAAACAGGACTACGCGTCGTGATGGTTCTTGCGACGGATGACCAGCCCGATGCCCGCGGCCACGATGATGGCAGCGCCGCCGATGTACAGGATCGTGGTGCCCATGCCGCCCGTAGAGGGCAGGATGGAGCCGGACTTGTTCTGGATGGTGGTAGAGACGGTTCCGGTGTCCTTATCGGAGAGGAACTCGGCCTTACCTGTAGAAGCGCTTTCCGTGGAGCCATTGATGGCGACCAGCTCCTGCGTGCTGTCATTCGTGGTGCTGATGATCGAGAACGTGATGGGAGATATCGCGTTGTAACCCTTGGGGTGCGTCGTCTCCTCGATCTTGTAGACGCCCTCGTCGAGCCCCTTGAAGGTGAACGTGGCGCCGTCCTCGCTCACGGTCTTAAGGTCAGTGGGGACCGCCTTGTACGTGCCATCGGTCTTGTCGAGCTTGGAAAGGGTGAAGTCCGCACCCTTGAGCGGGTTTTGCGCCTCGTTGACCTTGTGTATGACGAGCTGGTAGGTGAACACCTTGACGGTGTGGTCGGGAGTCTTGCCCTTGGAGTCCTTATTGTTGGGGTTGTTGGAGAACGTGATATGGCTCGTGTTCACGTTGCCCGCGGAGCCGATGTTGGCGCCGGTGAGGAGCTCGGCAGTGTACTCGACGGAGATGGCATCGCCGGCTTTCACGAGCGGGTCGCCGTTGCCATCCTTAATCTGCTTCAGGTCGTTGAGCACGACGGCGAAGGAACCGTCTTTCTGATCCAACTTGTAGCCGGCAGCCTCGAGCTGCGCGTCGGTGAGCAGGGTGCCTTGCACGTATACCTTCACGTTCTGGGCGGTACCGAGCTGGTCTTCGTTGTACGTATCGTCAAACTCAAAGTAGTAGGTGTCGTAGTAACCGTAGTCGGAAGCAACCTGGCCGGTGAGCTGGAAGGGCACTTGATCGCCAATGTCGTAGTCGGCGACGCTTCTCCAGCCAGCCAGCTCCTCTGTGGTGTCGGCCTCAGAGTCGTTGGTCTCCTTCACGTGCTTGTTCGAAGTCGTGGTGGAGTCTTTCGCCACGACTTCGACGTCCGCACCGGCAACCAGAAGTATGAACCTGGAGTAGGTGTCGCCGTCGGAGAGGTTGTCCGTCACGTCCTTGATGAAGTAGTAGCCATCTGAGTCGACGGCGATCTCGTCGGATTCCTTGTTGTTCACCTTGGTGCTGTATTTGGTCGACGAGAGGTGCTTGGCCACGACCTTGGCAAGTGCCTCCGCGTCCGTCGACCCGCTCGTTACGTCCGCCATCGCGGCGGCTGCCGTGGCGGCGTCGGTCGCATCCGTGAAGTAGTGGCCGATGGTCGTGTCGGCCTTGAGGTCTTTGAGCAACACGGTGTCGTCGTCCACGCCGGAGCCCCAGCCGATGCTCTCGAGCTGCTTGCTGGTGCTGTCATATGTGCCCGTGAAGACCTGATAGGCCTCATATTCGTGGCTGGCTTGGTTGCCGCTAGGCTCCTTGATGGTGATGGTGTGGCCAGCCGCAAATGCTGCCGCGGGCACCAGCGCCAGCATAAGCATGGCCGTCGACATGACAGCGACAATGGCCGACAATCTCTTTCTTAGGTGCTTCATAATCCTCCCCTTTCAAAACAGGTCTTGCATTCCCATGCCTGCCTAAAGCTAAAGTCATTGCGCCCTCGGGGCGTCTGCCGGTTGCTCATCTCATGATCCCACCACCCCCAGGGCTCCCGGAGGCCACACGCGAAGTGCGAGCCTGCCAACAATCTGATCCTTAGGGATGCAGCCCACCTGGGTGAGGCGGGAGTCCACCGAGACGGAGCGCTTGTCGCCCAGCACGAAGTAGGTGTCCTCGGGCACTTGGTAGGGCAGGTTGATGTCGCATTGCCCAAGGCTCTGAGCGCCGGGCTCAAGGTAGGACTCGTCGATTGCCTTGCCGTTGATGCTCACGTTGCCGCCTGCGTCGATATCCACCCAGTCGCCCGGGCAGCCGATAATACGCTTGGTGAGCACCTTGTTGTTATAGGTGAAGGCCACGAGGTCGCCTCTGCCATACGAGGCATACTTGGCGGCGACCACGATGTCGCCCTCGTTCAGGGCAGGCGCCATGGATTGGCCGTAGATTTTAAAGGTGGGGAGCACGAAAGTAGAGAGCAGAACCGACACCGCGAAGACGCCAACCAGTGCAAACACAACGTTGCGCCGGAAACTGTGCCGGTGACGCATGCCTTCGGTGCGCTGCAACTCTTCGTTTATCTGATCGACGGTGGGAAGCTGGGCCTTGCGGCCGGCTTCGGGCCGCATGCTTCCTAAAGCCTCCCGTTGTTGCATGCCGTCTTCTGCGGTGCTCATCGCAACCGCCTCGCAGCCGTCCGTTTCGCGCCACCGAGAAGGGGAACGGCGCCCTCGTCCTGCGCGCCCATGGCCGCCCCGGAACTTCCTGCGTCGGCGCCGGGTGCGCCGTTTTCGTCTCGTTCGCTACGCTCTCGCCGGGAGCACCCCTCTCCGCCATTGTTCATGGCGACGTTATAGCCATAGAGGTCGATCGCATGCTGAGCGTCAACAAAGATGCCCGTCAGGCGCAGCGCCGCCTCGGCAAGGGACTCGGAGTCCTCTATCTGGATGCGACGGTCCTCGAGCTTCTTCTCCGCCTCTTCCGCACGGCGAGTGGCATCGGCCGCCTGACGAGCGGCGTCGGCCACCCGGGCGCGGAGGCGGTCGTTCTCCTCCATGGCATCGCGCAGGAGCCGAAGCAGTTGTATGCGATCGAGCTTGCTGAGGTCGGGGGCGTCTTCGCGGACGTTGGCAGACGCGGGCATAGGAGCCTTTGAGGAGGCAGACGCTGCGGGCCTCTTTTTACCGCCGCCGAGGCGCAGACCAAGGATGCGGCTCATCGTGGCACTCCAAGACACGAGAAATAGGTTCTGAATGAGGCGCCGATCGTGGCAAAAACGGGATTTGCCGCAGGCAGTAGGGCCGACGCGCGATTGGGGGCAACGGCGCTGATTCCGCCAGTGGGCAGCATAGATGACGGAGAAGACAAACCCATGCGCATCCTCTCCCTTTTCCTCGCAATCCCTTGTGGCTAAGAGACATGTCAAGCTTGCCGCTTACAATTTGTTTTATAGATACCATACATTTGTCTCAATTTGATGAGTGAGGACGGTTTTGTCTGATAAAGCTTGATATTTAGAGTTCAACGTGTTACTCGTCAAGCCGCCCAAACGCGAACCGCTTGAACAGTATGCACGACTATGTAGGGCTCGTTTGTCGGCTTCCTTCCTCCCGTCTTAAGTGGTTGTCGCACATCAACCCCTGCCGGGCAGTCCTGTACAGACCGCTACTGGTCGCAGGATTCACTTCTTTCAAGGCATTTCCACTGTAAAAGACCCGCCCCCCTGTCAGGAGTCACCGCCGGCTCAGGTTATCGCTGGCCGTTGGCCTCGATGAGCTCCCGCACGGTGACGTTGGGATTGCGCCAGCGCGCGGCGCTTTTCTCGCCTCTGGCGTGAATCGCGCCATGCGGGCAGATGTGCGCGCAGCCGTAGCACCCCAGACAGGCACACCCGAACACGGGGTGCTGCTCGTCTTCCACGGCGATGTTGCCCGCCGGGCAGAACCGAGCGCAGATACCGCACGAGACGCAGGCATCGCTGACGCTGAACGCGCTATGGGCCACCTTGGGGCCGGCGACTGCGCCATACGCCAGGCGGCCCACCACGCCATAGAGCGTGTTGCCAATGCCGACGCGTACAGCCGAGTGCCTCCTGTCGGCGATGTCTCTGGCGACGCGTGTGACCGTCTCCCCAATCCCGGCCTGGTCCTTCTTCTCCCGCTCCGCGTCGACGTCGAACAGCGGGAGGTAGTTGTCGACCATCTTGACGGCGGCGGCGTAGTCGAAGCTCCACCCCTTGGCCGCCGCGGCGGCTGCGAGCGGCCCGAGGGAGTTGCCCATCACCCCTCCGTACGAGGCCACGGCAAAGTGGTAGTCCGCAACGAGGTCGACGCGACTCAGGAGCTCGACCACGATGCGCGCGGGCCGTCCGGCGTAGGTGGGCGTGACGACCCCGATGACGTCGTCCTCGTAGCGCGTCGTGCCCTCTTTCAACGCCTGCGGAATCGAAATCGCCTCGCCGCCAACCGCCTTCGCGATAGCGAGCCCATTGCCTGTCCCCGTGAAATAGAACACCTTCATGTCGTTCCAGCCTCTTCTCAAACAGCTGTAGAGCAGCCTGACGTGCCCGCACATTTTTTAATTTTCAGCATACGTGATTGCAGCTTCCGATGTCTGTGACGACCTGCTGTTCCACACGTCTTGATGTAAAGTTAGCTTGACATATCGACGTAAAGTCTACTATACTTCAAGCGCACAAGGAGGATTGACTTGTCAAGCCGGAGAGGGGGGCAGATGAAGACAAAGGTCAGGGAGCTCAGACAGCAAAGGGGCCTCAGCCAGGCCGAGCTTGCCGCCGCCATGGGGGTCACGCGGCAGACCATCATCTCCATCGAGAACGAGCGGTACACCGCGAGCCTCACCCTGGCGTACAAGCTGGCCCACTACTTTGACCTGTCCATCGAAGACGTGTTCGACTTCTCGGATTTGGAGGGATAGCCATGGGCGCTTCCGCCGTCAAGAGCAACATCAAACGCAGGATCATCATCCGGACAGCAGTCCTATCCGTCTGGGCCGCAGGGCTTGTCTACCTCGCCTTCTTTAGCCAGGACACGGGTATCGACGGCAGCCCGTACCTGTACACCATCCTTGCCCTCGCAGCCATCTGGATCGTTCAGCTCGTTCGGGACCTACGTCGCCTCAGAGGCGATGCGCACCTGACGGAGGCGGGCATCGCTCAGACCGACGAGCGAAACATCCTCATTGCCTATAAGGCCACGCGCCTGGCCGCGGTTATCTGCATCAGCATCGCGCCGATTGTCATGGGCGTCTTCTGCTTCCTGGGAATGCCCCAGGCACTCGACACCCTCGCCGACGCGCTATGCGCCTTCGCAGTGGCGTATCTCATCTGCTACTACGTCATCAGCGCTCGGTGCTAGCGGCTGCCGGCACCAACCCTATTGGCGCCATCTCGGCCGTCCCTGCCCCAAGCCTGCCCCGTACGCTCATCCCCCTGGGGGGAGCGCCCACAGGTAGGCGGTAGAAGAGCCAGCTCCCCGCTTCTCGACCGCATGCTCCTTGACGAGCGCCCCCAGGACGTTTTCCACTGCAGAGATGCTGATATCCGGAAGCGCCTCAAGTATCTGCCGCTTGGTGACGGGCACGTCAGAACGTTGTACAAACAGGCGCACGCGGTCTGCCTTGCTGGCGCCTCCGCCGCCAAGCAGCTCGATATCATTGAAAAGCTGCTGGTAGGTGTCGTGAACCGCGCTCAAAAAGAATAAGACGTACGGAGTATAGTCGTTGCGCCCTCGTTCCCAGCCCTCGACGCAGGCATTGAGGGCTTGATAGTACTCGTCTTTCCGGCGCTCGATAACCGCATCGACGCTCGCATAGCGCACGGCATCAAACCCCGCCTTGAGCAGCAGCAGGTTCGAGAACAGGCGCGACACGCGACCATTGCCCACGTCAAACGGCCTAATGCACAGCATATCGACCGTGAACACCGCCGTGAGGATCACCGGACTGCACGTATCGGCATTAAAGGCGCCGGCCAAGCTGTCACATGCCGCTCCAAGCACGAGTGGGCTCTCAAAGGCGTGAATCGGACTCACGAGGACCCGCTCATGGTGGCCGCCAACCACCACCTGCGCGTAGTCCCCCTTGCGGTAACGACTGCCCGCGCCAAAAGAGAGATTGCAATACAGCTGCTCGTACAGGTCGACGATGGTTCCGCTTGACAGGTCAAGCTCGCTCACATGGGCATCGATTGCCCGCAGCGCACGCGCATAGCCCACGTACTGCGCCGTCTCATCGTCATGATAGGCATTGTCTCGCACTGACTTGCGCACGTCGTCAACGTTGGGACGCATGCCTTCGATGCGGGCAGACGCCAGGACGCTGTCGAGAAGAGCCTTCTCGCGTCGCCCTTCAAGCAGGTTGGGCTGCGAGCTCTTGAGCTGGGCAAGCTTGCCCCGGTCTTCGTAAACTCGCACGTTGAGGTCTCCCGTTGCGCGGTGGAAGAGATCCCTGGGCAAGTTGCGATAGTCGAACGTCCTCATATCGTCTCCTTCCAGGCGCGCTCTCTGACAGCATGTTCCCACTCGATGGGCAGAGAGGACATGCCTCCTCTGCCCACTGTCCATTTTATTTTAGGCAGATATCAGCAGATTCGTCGCTCACGATGTATCACAAAATACACGCACCCTCCCCCGCATGATTGAATGGATATAACGCACTGCCCCCTACGGGAAGGAGAAGCAATGGCAAAACAACTAGTTGTTGATCCCAAGAAGTGCAAGAACTGCCGCACCTGCGAGCTCGTGTGCTCGTTCAGGCACTTCGAGGAGTTCAACCCACGTCTGTCCAATGTAACGGTCTTCCAGTACGAGCAGGCATCGATCAGCGTCCCCATCATGTGCATGCAGTGCGATGAGGCGTCCTGCGCCAAGACCTGCCCCACGGGTGCGCTCCAGCGCGACACAGACGGGGTCATCACGCACGACGTCACCAAGTGCATCGTGTGCAAGATGTGCGTCAGCGCCTGCCCGCTGGGCAACGTCTCCTACTCCCCCGCCAAGCGAATCATTCACAAATGCGACATGTGCGAAGGCGAGACCTGGTGCGCGACCTACTGCCCGTCGGGCGCCATCAGCGTCGTCGACCCCAACGAGGTCCCCGATAAGAAGCAGCTGGCCGCCGATAAGATGAAGGCCACCCTCGAGGAGGTGCATGCATGATGATCGAGGCAGGAAACGGCTGGATGGGCACGATCATCCGCGTCAACCTGACTGACGGCACCATCCGCAAAGAACCCCTGAACATGAAGAGCGCCAACGACTACGTGGGCGCGCGCGGCCTGGGGACCAAGTACTACTGCGACGAGGTCGACCCAAACATCGACCCCTTCTCCCCCGAGAACAAGATCATCTTCATGACCGGCCCGCTCACGGGAACCGCAGCCTGCTCCGGCGGGCGCTACGACGTCATCTCCAAGGGCCCGCTGACCGGCACCATCGACGCATCCAACTCCGGCGGCCACTTTGGCCCCGAGCTCAAGTTTGCCGGATACGACGGCATCATCTTTGAGGGCAAGGCCGACCACCCCGTCTACCTGCACATCGACGACGACCTCGTCGAGCTTCTCGACGCAAGCGAGCTATGGGGCAAGGACGTCCACTACACCACCGACGCGCTTGTCGAGAAGCACGGCAGCGTGCGCGTGGCGACCATCGGCACCCCGGGCGAGCGCGGCATGCTGTATGCCGCCATCATGAACGACAAGAACCGCGCCGCCGGGCGCGGCGGCATGGGCGCCGTGATGGGCAGCAAGAACCTCAAGGCCGTCGTGGTGCGCGGCACGGGCGGCGTCAAGGTGGCGCGGCCCAAGGAGTTCATGACGGAGGTCGCCAAGGCCCGCGCCACCCTGCAGAGCCACCCGGTCACGGGCAACGGCCTGGGCGCGCTGGGCACGCAGATCCTCGTCAACATCGTCAACGAGGTGGGCGGCCTGCCGCTTCACAACGCCCGCGACGGCTCGTTCTGGGATAAGGCCGACGACACGAGCGGCGAGCGCCTGGCCGAGACCTACCTGGTAAAGAACCAGGGCTGCTTTGGCTGCTCGATTGCCTGCGGACGCGTCACCAAGGTCGAGGGGCGTGGAGATCTGGACGGCTTGGGCGAAGGCCCCGAGTACGAGGCCGGCTGGAGCTACGGCGCCGCCTGCGGCGTCACCGACCTGGGCGCCATCGTCAAGTGCAACTTCATCTGTAACGAGCAGGGCATGGACCCCATCTCGCTCGGCTCGACCGTCGCCTGCGCCATGGAGCTCTTTGAGATGGGCGCCATCCCCGAGGAGGACATCGGGTTCCCCCTGCGCTTCGGCGACACCGACGCCATGGTCAAGCTCACCCAGATGTGCGCCGACGGCGAGGGCTTTGGCAAGATGATCGGCCAGGGCTCTTATCGCCTGGCAGAGCACTACGGGCACCCCGAGCTCTCCATGAGCGTGAAGAAGCAGGAGATGCCCGCCTATGACGGCCGCGCCATCCAGGGCATCGGGCTCGAGTACGCGACGTCCAACCGCGGCGGCTGCCACGTGCGCGGCTACATGATCTCTCCCGAGGTGCTGGGCTTGCCCGTCAAGATGGACCCGCTCGTCACCGAGGGCAAGGCGAGCATGCTCAAGACCTTCCAGGACCTCACGGCGCTGTGCGACTCCGTGGGCATCTGCCTGTTCACGACGTTTGCCATCGGGCTTCCCGAGATTGCCGGCCAGTACCGCGAGGCGGTGGGCAGCGACGAGTCCGATGAGGAGATTCTGCTCAAGGGCGAGCGCATCTGGAACCTCGAGAAGCGCTACAACATGGCCGCCGGCATCGAAGCCGACACGCTCCCGCCGCGTCTGCTGCGCGAGGCGCTCCCGAGCGGTCCGGCCAAGGGCAAGGTCAACGAGCTGCAAACCATGCTCGCCGAGTACTACGAGGAGCGCGGCTGGACTGCCGAGGGCACCCCGACCCCCGAGAAGCTCCAGCAGCTAGGCCTCTAAGCCCCGTCAACCGCGGGGCAGACGCCCGCGAGCGCGTCTGCCCCGCCTGATAAGGGCACACCATCGTGAGAGGAGGGCTCCCGCATGCTCGTCAAGTTCTTTGCGACCTACCGGCAGATATCCGGCTGCAAGACCTGCGACATCCCCGCTCCGGACGACGTGCTGGGGCTTTTACGGGAGCTCTCCTCGCGCTGGCCGGCCTTTCGTACGCTCGTGCTCAATGAAACCGGCGACGGGAAAGGCGATGACGTCATCATCATGGTGAACGGGCGTCACATCGAGCATCTCGACGGTGTGCGCACCAAGCTGTCCGAGCAGGACTATGTTGCCGTGACCCCGCTCGTCGCCGGAGGATGAGAGGCTCTTATGACCCCCGAGCAGCAAGCCTCGAAAATCGAGGAAATTATCAGCTCATATCCTGCCAACCGCCGCTACGCCCTGGCGGCGCTGCAGGATATGCAGCATGCGTTCAACTACATTCCCAAGCCCGCCTTCAAGGCGCTCGCCACGCGGCTCGGCTGCCCAGAGTCGCAGCTCTATTCCATGGCGACGTTCTACAAGGCGCTCTCACTCACCCCCAAGGGCGAGCACATCATCAAGGTCTGCAACGGCACCGCCTGCCACCTGCGCGGCTCGATGAACCTGGCGACGCAGCTCAAGAACGAGCTTGGCATAGAGCCCGGGCAGACGACCGAGGACGGCAAGTTCTCCGTCGAGTTTGTGAACTGCCTCGGCTCGTGCGCCCTCGCGCCCGTCATGGTCGTCGACGGCACCTACCACAACAAGCTGCGCGTCGAGCAGGTCAAGAAGATAATCGCCCACTATGCGGATGAGGAGGGAGGCGACCATGGGCAGGACCGTTGACGAGATACTCGTCTGCTGTGGAACGAGCTGCGTCGCAAACGGAGCGCATGCCGTCGCCGACGCCATCGAGAAGGAACTCGCCGCGGCGGGCAAGCAGGTTGCGGTGCGCACCGTACGTACGGGCTGTTCGGGCGAGTGCGAGCGTGGCCCCGTCGTCCGCCTGATGCCGTGCGACCTCATGTACTACCGCGTCTCGGCCAAGGACGCTCACGCAATTGTCGAGTCCATCGACGGCGAGCCGGTCAAGCGGCTGCTCTACAACAAGGACCGCGAGTTCTTTGAGCATATGGACGACAACCCCTTCTACGCCAGGCAGCACAAAATCGTCCTGGCCGACGTGGGCATCATCGACCCGCTCGACTTGGACGCCTATCGTGCGCGCGGCGGCTACCAGGGCCTTGAGCGCGCCCTCACCATGACGCCCGACCAGATCATCTCCGAGGTTGAGAAATCGGGGCTGCGCGGCAAGGGGGGCGCGGGATTTCCCACCGGACGCAAATGGCGTACGGCGGCAAACTACGACAACTTCCCCAAGTACATCGTCTGCAACGGCGACGAGGGCGACCCCGGCGCGTTCATGGACGGCTCCACCATGGAGGGCTG
>OMWF01000289.1 GCA_900314665.1 uncultured Actinomycetes bacterium | reverse complement strand
CTGCATATATACATGAAATCATGCATGAATCTGAAACTCATTTGCGGGGGCACCCTTCAAGTCCGATCCGGCTTTGGGAGACTGCCTTGTCCGGGGCTGCCTCGTCCGGGGCTGCTTCGCCCAAGTCGGCTTCGCCTGAGGATGCTTCGCCCAAGTCGGCTTCGCCTGAGGATGCTTCGCCCAAGTCGGCTTCGTCTGGGACAGCGCCGTCTCAGTGACAAGGGATTTATCCTCCTCCTGCACCTGCTTCGACGGCTATCATGGATTGCTGAGACCATCCGCACTCGACCGACGGGGGACGCTATGAAAGTCATCATCTTGGGAGGGTTCTTGGGCGCCGGCAAGACGAGCGTGCTGCTGCAGCTTGCCAAGCACGTGGTGGCACAGGACCCGGGCAATCCCAACCGCATCGCCATTATCGAGAATGAGATCGGCGACATCGGCGTCGACGATCAAACGCTGGGAGGCAGCGGCGGCTACCAGGTTCAAAGTCTCTTTTCCGGCTGCGTCTGCTGCACATTGGCGGTGGAATTAGTGGCCGGCCTTCAGCAGATGCGCGATGAGATCAACCCCGACTTTGCGGTGATCGAGCCCTCGGGCGTGGCCGACCCCGGCGACCTCAAAAAGAAGATTCTCGACTACGTGAAGGGCGTCGAGGTCTCCGTTATTGAGATTGTGGATGCGCAGCGCTGGCCGCGGGTGGTGCGTGCCATGGGCCAGCTGCTGCCCAACCAGATAGGGGCCGCCAACCTGATCCTGGTCAATAAGGTCGACAAGGTCGCCGAGACCGATGTGGCTGCAATCGACGAGCAGCTCCGCGGCTACAACGAAACCGCCCCTATCAGGCACATCAGCGCCAATGCGCAGCTTGGTACGGGCGTTCTGGATATGATTGCGGGGGCGTGAGCCATGTCTGACCACGAGCACGAGCATGACCATATGCACGAGCACGAGCATCATCACGAGCATGATCACGACTGCCATCACGGCCACGATCACCACCATGACCACGAGCATGAGGCTGACGAGGAGACCTTGATTGACGAGGACGGCCTCTTTGCGAGCCTGCTCGACCATAACGGGGCGCTGGTCGCCTCGTACCGGCTGACCTTGACCTGCCCTCTGGACGAGGCTAAGAGCCGTCTGTCTCGCTTCGCCCTGGACGTGTCCGATGCGGTCAACCAGCAAGACGGGCTGGTGGGGCATGTCAAAGCGTTTGCCCGCGAGCAGGGGAGTTCCTTCAGAATCTCTGTCACCGCTGATGAGCCGGACATCATCGACTTCCCTGGCGAGTCCGTGCTGGTGGAAGGTGTGGCAATTGTCATGGCGGTCGATAAGGACTGGTACCGGCAGTTCATTGCCGATAAGATCCGAGGCGTCTTGGGCTGACGAGACATGAGTGTTGGTCCATGCCAGCCGCATGTCGGGATGGCTGCGCGCAAGAGGGCGACCGGCATTGCCTTGTGATTGGCAGCTGCTCGTATTGCAGTCCGCCAAGGTGAAGGTCTGGGTGTCGGGTTGATGCATATGTTGCCGACGATGACGGGCGGCGCAGCGGAGCCATGTCGCCCGTATGCACGGACGACGGTGACGGGCGGTGCAGCAGGGCTGTGCCGCCCGCGTGCTTTTTGTGTCAGGCACACGGCCGTCTGCGGTGGCACCGCGATGGCAGTCCCCCCTATGCCCGTGCTATCTGCTCTCTGTATAACGCATCTACGTGCTTATATTCTCAAATTATCAAAATAATAGATAACCCGGTATTGAATATAACTGATTGACCCGCTCCGGTGCGGTCGGCACAATAACCATCGTTCACAGCAAAGACAGGTCAATAACCGACCATCAGAGCAGCGCAGACACACTGCCTGCCTTATGAAAGGACGTGCTTATCATGGCAGACTTCTCCAACACCGGGTTCCAGACCAAGGCTCTGCATGTGGGACAGGAGAGCGCCGACCCCGCCACCGACTCCCGCGCCGTGCCCATCTACCAGACCACCTCGTACGTCTTTCACAGCGCCCAGCACGCTGCCGACCGTTTTGGCCTCAAGGATGCCGGCAACATCTACGGCCGTCTGACCAACACCACCCAGGGCGTGCTTGAGGACCGCATCTCCGCTCTTGAGGGCGGCGTCGCAGGTCTGGCAGTGGCCTCGGGTGCTGCCGCCATTACCTATGTCATCCAGGCCCTGGTTCATGCCGGCCAGCACGTGGTGGCTCAGAAGAGCATTTACGGCGGAACCGCCAATCTGCTGGAGCACACCCTCTCCGCCTTTGGCATCGAGACCACGTTCGTCGACGCGCACGACCTGTCCGCCGTCGAGGGCGCTATCAAGGACAACACCCGTCTGGTCTTTGCCGAGACCCTGGGCAACCCCAACTCCGACATCCCTGACGTCGACGCCATCGCCCAGATCGCCCACAAGCACGGCATTCCCCTGGCTGTCGACAACACCTTCGGAACCCCGTACCTGTTCCGTCCCATCGAGCACGGCGCTGACGTGGTGATCCACTCCGCCACCAAGTTCATCGGCGGCCACGGCACTACCCTGGGCGGCATCATCGTCGACGGCGGCACCTTTGACTGGGAGAAGTCCGGCAAGTACCCGCAGCTCTCCGAGCCCAACGCCAGCTATCATGGGGTCTCGTTCGTGCAGGCGGCCGGCAAGGCGGCTCTCGTCACCTACATCCGCGCCATCCTGCTCCGCGACCAGGGCGCCTGCATCAGCCCCTTCAACGCCTGGTTGCTGCTGCAGGGTACCGAGACCCTGGCTGTCCGCCTCGACCGTCACATCGAGAACACCAAGAAGGTCGTCGAGTACCTCTCCAAGCAGCCGCTTGTGGCCAAGCTCAACCACCCGAGCCTGCCCGACCATCCCGATCACGAGCTCTACCAGCGCTACTTCCCCAACGGCGGGGCGTCCATCTTCACCTTTGACATCAAGGGCGGCAAGGAGGAGGCCTACACCTTCATCGACGCGCTTCAGATCTTCTCGGACCTGGCCAACGTGGCTGACGTGAAGAGCCTGGTCGTGCACCCCTACGACACCACCCACGCCGAGCTCACCCCGGAGCAGCTCGCCGCGGCCGGCATCTCCGAGTCCACCATCCGCCTCTCCATCGGCATCGAGGACGCCGAGGATATCATCGCCGACCTGCAGCGCGGCTTTGATGCGGTGGCGGCCCTGAACAAGTAGGACCTGACCTGGCTGCTTGCGAGGCGGTCGACAATCGCAGAGATTCTAGCCAAGGGGCGCGGACTACTCGGACCGCGCCCCTTCTGTGTGCGTGAGACGCGGAGACGGACGTGAGAGGTGCCGTCACGGAGCAGATGGCAGGAGCGGTCTTGGACGCGACTAGAGGGCACGTCCTTTATGGCTCGGCCGTGGTTGAGGAGAAGACGGGATGTCTTCCGAGGTGGTGAGGGGGCTTCCGGCGCCCCGATGCCACCGGACAGGTGAGGAAGTCGAGATAACGTTATAACGTAAAAATGAAATATATCTTAAATTAGTTTACATATAATATAAGATATCGGTCGATATCTAT
>OMWF01000297.1 GCA_900314665.1 uncultured Actinomycetes bacterium | reverse complement strand
CGGAACGCCCAAGCCCCTGATGAATCAGGAGATAGAGTTCGACCATGCGGCGCGGGAAGTTGCTCAGAGAAGCTGCGCTCGCGCGGATCTCTGCTGGCCTGAGCAAAAGGTCGACGTGGAATATGACAGCATCCAGTGGCATGCCGATGTATGTAGCATGAACAGCGATAAGAGCCGCGCCAATGCCCTGGCGCACATGGGATATCGGGTTATCTTCGTGACCCATCAGCAGATGAGGGACCAACGCCTCTTTGATGTGCTGGCCAAGGATATCGCACGGGCGCTCGGCATGAGGCCGCGAGGGGATCGCGCTCCCGACTACGCTAAGCGCACGGCCCTCAGGGAGGCGTTTAGGCAAGCCGGCAGCTCTGCGGTGTTTCGAGTGGCTGGACACACGGCTGCAGAGCCGCGGTACTCCAACTTTTGACGGCTTTGGCCAAGACCGGCACTTCGAGAGGCGTCGCGGGGAGATGCGCAAAAACGCAGCCGCAGGTAGACGCCTTGCAGGTTCAGCCGACTGCGCAGCGAGGGCTTCGCGCCTGGCCAAAACCGTAAAAAGTTGGAGTAAAAACGTCGTTTTGCCCGCCGCCTGGCCAAAGCCGTCAAAAGTTGGAGTGCAGCGCGGCCACTGACGGGTCGCCCGGGGCGCGGCCGCTAATGGGCAGCCCGGGGCGCTACCTAGTTGATGGGTAGGCTGGGACGCGGCCGCTGACGGGCAGCCCGGGGCGCTGCCTAGCTGACGGGCGGGTCCTCCGCCTGCTCCCCGGCACCCAGCGCTGCGGCGTAGAGCTGAGGGCGCCTCCGGTCAAAGTAGGAGATGGCTCGCATATCGTTCTGCGGCAGGTCGCGGGGGAGGATGCCGTCAAGGTCGCAGACCAGCATATGCTCGTCGGTGCGGTAGTACTCGTTGAGAACCGCTCCGCCAGGCCCGTATGCTGCAAGCCCACCTCCTTGCAGCCGGCCCTCGTCGTTGCGAGCCAGGGCATTGCAGGCCAGCACATAGGCACCATTGTCGGTAGCACGGGCGGGCAGGTAGCGGTTCCAGGAGCACCGGCGGTTCTCGCCAGATTTGGGACTGGCATACGGCACAAGCAGCAGCTCAGCCCCTTGCGCACGCAGCACCGCGGAGATGTCGGGGATATGCGATTCCCAGCAGAGCTGCACGCCCACAACCACGCCAGCGATCTCTGCTACCGGCAGCTCGTCGCCGGCGGTAAAGGCGCTCTCGACATGCCCCAGGTGGGTCTTGCGGTAGACCAGGCGTTGTTCACCGTCGGTCACCACTTGGGTCAGGTAGGTCAACCCCGGACCCTGCTCGATGTAGCCGTAGCAAATTGCCAGGTGACGGCGGGCTGCCTCGTGCTCCACGTGGGCGATGACCGGGTCGTTAGGGCTCAGGGCGATAAGCGCCGGGCTAAAGGCCCGGTAGCCGGTGAGACAGGCCTCCGGAAAGCAGAGCAGGTGCACGCCCTGCGCCTTTGCGCGATCCATGAGCCAAATGAGGCGCCCGGCATTGGCTTCGACGGCGCCGGGCTTGGAGAGCATCTGGACGGCGGCGACCCTGATCGGCTCCATAAACGCCTACTTGCTGGCTTTGCCCTGGTTGGCGACTTTGTTGATCTTGGCGTCGATGACCGCCGGGTCGCCGATGTAGTGCTTGTCGACCACATTCCAGTCCTGGTCGAAGGTGTACGAGAGGGGCACGCCGGTGGGGATGTTGACGCCCACAATCTGCTCGGGCGTGAGGTTGTCAAACTTCATGACCAAGGCGCGCAGGCTGTTGCCGTGAGCTGCGATAAGAACCCGCTTGCCGGCCTTGAGCTGCGGTGCGATCTCGTCGGTGAAATAGGGCCAGGCGCGGGCGATGGTGTCCTTGAGGCACTCGGTGAAGGGGAGCACCTCGCGCACGGCCACTTCGCGGTACGGCTCCTGGTTGTGGGGGCAGCGCTCGTCGGACGGGTCGAGGGCGGGTGGCTGCACGTCGTAGGAGCGTCGCCAGACCTTGACCTGGTCCTCGCCGTACTTGGCGGCAGTGTCGGACTTGTTCAGACCCTGCAGGGCTCCGTAGTGGCGCTCGTTGAGCTTCCAGCTCTTATGGACGGGGAGCCAGGCGCGGTCCATCTGGTCAAGCACGATTTGCAGGGTGTGGATGGCGCGTTTGAGGTAGGAGGTGTAGCAGACGTCAAAGTCGTAGCCGGCCTCCTTGAGGGCGCGCCCGCCCTCGGCGGCCTCGGCGCGGCCGGACTCGGAGAGGTCCACGTCGGTCCATCCGGTAAAGAGGTTTGCCTTGTTCCACTCGCTCTCGCCGTGACGGATGATGACCAGGTGCATCAGGTTATCGCTCATGAGTCGCTCCCTTGACGTGGACGCTTACGGCTGTTGATTATGCCCCATCGCCCGGGCCTTGCGCCAGAACCAGCCTCGTTGCTGCGGCGAGACGCGGGTAAACGTGCCTGGCGGCAGGGGCGGGGAGAAGAGCCCGTCCACCTCGAGGTCACCCTTGATGAGCGCCTGCTTTTGGGCGCGGGTCAGCTGCTTGATGCGGCGCTCGAGCG
>OMWF01000021.1 GCA_900314665.1 uncultured Actinomycetes bacterium | reverse complement strand
GCTGACGTGCGCTACGCGGCGGGAATCGACAAGGGAATGATCCCCGTGTGGGGATAGGAGTTACCCCCATCAACTTTACGCCGTCACTTTGCACTTGTCATCTGTAATACCGTTCTTCAGACAGTAAAATAACTCTGGAGTATGTTCGGTACGCAGGAACCGCGAGCATGGGGATGCCCGCGGCAGAGGGGACGGTGCTTCTATGAGTACAAAACGGCACGCCAAGCGGCGCAAGCTACTCATCGTTTCGACGGTTGTGGTAGTGGTTGCACTCACCGCAGGTATTGCCACGGGGTGCGCGGGCAAGAAAAACACTACCGTCGGCAACCTCAAGCCCAATGTGGAAAAGTCCACGGTGACGCCTGCTGTTGACCGGTTTGGCATCGTCAAAGCCGATCAGTGGAAGGACATCTACCCGTACGAGTACCAGTCCTACCTGAAGAACGATGCCAACATGCCAGGCGATTACACGTCTGACGATGACACCACCACGCCCTACGATTCCAGCAAGCCCGCCGACCCCAATCCGGCGTTCTCCAACGGCAAAGCCGACTACCTGGAGATGTATCCAGAGATCAAGACGCTGGGCTTGGGCTACGGCTACGCTAAGTACTACACCGAGCCGGGGGGTCACACCTATTCGCTGTGGACCGTGACCCACAACGGCCGCGTCAACGAGAACACCAAGGCGGGCTGCATCGCCTGCAAGACCCCGCAGTTCTCGAGCCAGGTCGACGAGCAGGGCGACTCCATCTTCCAGGAGAACTTCTGGGACCTGGTGACCCAATACGATGAGAACATCTCGTGCGCCTCGTGCCACGGCAACGACCCTATGACCCTCGAGGTCGACCGCGCCGACTGGAAGCGTGCGATGGGCCCTGACGCGGACACCTACTCGCTCAACGGCCAGGTCTGCGGCCAGTGCCACTGCGACTACTCCATGTATCCGGGCACTGGCGTCCCCACCAGCCCCTATGACGGCACCGGCGTCTCCGCGATGACTCCGGACAACGCTCTTGCCTGGTACGACGCCAACATGCCCAACGGCGACTGGACCTATGCCTCCACCGGCGCCAAGATGATAGCCGTCCGCCATGCCGAGTACGAGTTCAACTACGGCGGCGAGGGCAACCACATGACCAATCTCGGCTACGACTGCAACGACTGCCACATGGCTGTCACCAAGGCCGACGACGGCACCGTCTACACTAGCCACTACTGGACCAACCCCACCGATAACGACGAGCTGATCAAGAACAACTGCAGCACCTGCCACGCCGACATCAAAGCCGAGGTCAAAAGCTGGCAGGACCAGGTCGACGGCCGGACGCACCTGGTAGGTCTGCGCGCTGAGCAGTTCATCCACAACTTTGAGGGCGCCATCGCAGCCGGCACGCTGACCGACGAGCAGGTCTCGCGCCTCCAGTACATCCAGCGCGCCTCCTGCTACTACTGGAACTTCGTGGCCGCTGAGAACAGCGAGGGCGCTCACAACCCCACGCTCTCCAACAACACGCTCGACAGCGCCGACGCCCTGCTCGATGAGGGCGACCAGATTCTCGGCGTCTCGTCCGTCGTTGAGTCCTAGGGCAGAAGGCTGTGAGGACAATGGCTGATGAGAAGCGCGTTACCACAGAGATGGAGGAGCCGCCCGTAGAGGCCGCTGCTCCGACAGGAACGACACCTGCAAGGCCCAAGCGCAAGCGTCGCCGCCGCGGATGGGTCATCCTCGGCGTCGTGGTGGCAGTCATCGTGGTGGCAGGTGCCGGCATGATGGTGTGGCACGAGCAACCGAGCTTCTGCTCCACCATGTGCCACATCGAGACGACGTACGTCGACAACTACGAGCAGGCCCAGGGCGTTGCCGGCACCGATAAGTACGGCAACGCGGTGTCTAACACCAATGCCATGATGGCGGTGCTCCACCGTCAGAACAACACCACGGCCAAGTCGGAGATCGTCTGCGTCGACTGCCACGTGCCCAACACCACCGAGCTCGCCCATGACGGCGTGAACTACGTGACCGGCAACTATTATCAGCCGCGCAGCGAGCGCTCGCTCTCGGACCTCGAGAAGTGGGATGGCAAGAAGGGTGAGCAGTTCTGCGTGAACGAGAACTGCCATGCGTACCTGAGGGATTCCAACGGCCTGGTCGACCGCGATAAGCTCGAGGCCACCACCGCCACCATGGAGTTCAACCCGCACGCCCAGCACCACCAGGGCATGCAGCTCGAGTGCTCCTCCTGCCATAAGGGTCACCGGGCGTCGGTGCTCATGTGCACGGCCTGTCACGAGCACGAGAACGTAGCCTTGCCTGATGGGTGGGTCACCTATCAGGAGAGCCAGGAGCTGATGGAGAAGTCCTTCTCGTAGCAGGCAGCACCTTGATTGGCTGAGAAGCGAAACGGACCCGCCGAGGCAAGCGCCCGGCGGGTCCGTTTATTGTTGGCAGAGAGAGCGTCGGGTAGACGGAGAGAGCGGCGCCGGCAGAAAAGGCGGCAGGCGACACCGCGTTCAGGAGGCGCCGCCTGCCCTGCATTTCCCTATGGCCTCGGCTTGCCGCATCCCTGGCAGAACTTGCCCGTGTTCTGGGTTCCGCACTCGCAGGTCCAGGGGCCGTCGCCTGCGGGCCTGGGCTTTCCGCACTCCTGGCAGAACTTGCCCGTGTTGGTGGCACCGCACGAGCAGGTCCACCCCTGAGCCTGCGGCTCGGGCTTGGGCTTGCCGCAGCTCTGGCAGAACTTGCCGGTGTTCTGGCTCCCGCATGAGCAGGTCCACGCCGCTGCGCCGCCGGCGGCTGCGGCGGGAGCGGGCGCGGGGGCAGGTGCTGGCGCGGGATTCTGCGTGGTCCCCATCCCATACAGCCCTTGCATGTTTGAGGCACCGCCCATCGCGTTGGCCATCCCCATGCCCATGAACCCCATGGCCGCGCCTGCGCTGTTAGAGGCTGCCATGCGCATGGCGTCTGCCTGCGAGGCTGCCAGGTTGGCGGCGGCCATCGTGGGGTCGCGCATGACCGCGGCCTTCTGAAGGTCCTTGATCATGGCCTCGTCCTCGGGGGAGGCGTTGATCGCGTTCACGCCAAAAGACGCCACCTCGACGCCGCGCAGCTGGCCCCACGTCTCGGAGAGCTCGTCGTTGAGGGCCTTGGCCAGCTCCTCCGTGTGGGCGGGGACCGCCGAGTAGCGCACGCCCAGGGCGGAAATGCGCGCAAACGCCGGCTGCAGAGCCGTCAACAGCTCGCTTTTGAGCTGGGAGTCGATGCGGTCGCGGGTGTATGGCTCCTCGACGTTTCCGCAGACGTTCTTGTAGAACATGAGCGGGTCGACTATGCGATAGGAGTACTCGCCGTTGCAGCGCACCGCGATGTCAACGTCTAAACCGATGTTGTTGTCGACCACGCGGAAGGGCACCGGGGCGGCAGTGCCGTACTTGTTGCCCAGGATCTCCTTGGAGTTGAAGAAGTAGACGCGCTGGTCCTTGGCGGTGTCGCCGCCAAACGTGAAACGCCTTCCCACCTGCTGGAACGAGGCTAGGATGCGGTCTTTCAGGGAGCTGCCTTCGCCAAAGAGGAGGCTCGGCTCGGTTGAGCTGTCAAAGACGAATTCGCCGGGCTCGCCGCAGGCCTCGATCACGGCGCCCTGCTCGACGATGATCATGTACTGACCCTCGTTGACGGCGATGATCGATCCGTTGGAGATGATGTTGTCCTCGCCCCTCACGTTGGAGGAACGACCCTGCGCGGAGGTCCGCTTCTGGCCTTTGACTACCAGTGTGTTGGTGTCGAGGGAGTCGCAGTAGAAGTAGTCGCGCCAAGTATCGGCCAGAGCGCCGTCCAATGCCCCGATACCAGCCCTGATGAGTCCCATGGTTGCCTCCCTGAATCGTTAAGCGCGGTTGAATGCCAATGGCCGCGGCCCATACCACGGCCCGACTACAGAGTGGGGCGGTGGCGCTGGAGGAAGAATCCCCAGACGGCTCAAACCCATGCCGCAAGGCGGGACTCGCGGCCAAATCTCTCTATACAGTAGACTGTAGGTTGGTTGCAGATGAGACCGGTTGCGAGCTGGATATGCGCTTGCAGGCAGCCGACCGTCCGGGCTGTCAGAAGGGACGCGCGTTTGAGGGGCCGAGAAGACACGTTCAGACGCAGGGTTTTGATCGGCGCCTGCCTGGGCGGGGCGGCGCTGCTTCTCGCGCTTCTGGCTTGCGAGGCCTTTGGAAGCGCTCCGCCGCCCGAGGCGCAGGTCAGGCCCCTCTCGTTTTGGCGGCAGGTGCGGAGACATACCTCGGAGACCTTCGGGTTTGTCTTTTTCTTTGCGCCGCTGGTCGCCGTTTGGGGCTTCTCGGTGCATATACGCTGCTCAGAGCGTCTGATCAGACGTCCGCTCAAGACGGTGGCGGTGCTGGTGGTGCTGTGGCTGGTCGTAGTGCTCGTCAAGTACCGGTGCGTCACCCAAAACCAGCAGCTCATTGCCTTGCTCTGGTATCTCTACTACGTTCCCATGACGCTGATACCCTTGCTGTGCCTCGTCTGCGCCTTTCGCGCCGCGGGAATCGATCACCTGCGGCCGGTATGTGTCTTCGAGAAAGCCCTGGTGGCGGCGAGCGTCGCCGCCGTCGCCCTGGTGCTTACCAACAGCCTGCATCACCTGGTGTTTTCCTTTAACTTTGCCGACCCCCTCTGGCAGGACCACTACACATATCGGTGGGGGTATTGGGTCCTGGTCAGCCTGTACGTGGGAGAGTACCTGGGCTACTTCATCGTGCTCTTCAGCTCGGCCACCCGTCGCCGCCGCGCCGCGCTGGCCCTGATCACCTTCTCGGCGTTCCTGGTCGGGGTGTATTTCCTGCTGTACATACTGCGCTCCGTGTACACGATACGCACCAACTTCTCCCTGGCGTACTGCGCAACCGTCATCCTGCTCCTCGAAATCTCGCTTGATCTGGGCGTTCTTCCTTCGAGCCTGTGGTATCGAGACGCATTTGCGGGCCTGCCTCTCGACCTCAAGGTCCTCACGCCCCAAAACGAGGTTGCGTTTGAGACCGACGTGGCAGGCCTCCTGCCTGGGAACGTCGCGGAGATGATGGAGTACATGCGGCGGCAGGCGGCCGACGGCATGGCGCAGTACCGGACCTCGCTGGTCCCCCACACGCTCTTCAAGTCCTACCGGGTGAGCGGCGGGACGGCGCTCATAACCGAGGATGTCACCTCGATCGACGAGCGCCGGGATGCCCTTCTCGAGCGGCAGGAGCGCCTGCGCAGGAGCAACGCCGC
>OMWF01000096.1 GCA_900314665.1 uncultured Actinomycetes bacterium | reverse complement strand
GCACAGGCGCTCCGCCGGATGGGCCGGGTGCGATATGCAGTCATTTTGGAGTTATCGCAGGAAAACGCTGCTGTTTATGCATAGATTGTGCAGTCACTGGCCAAAGTGGCTGAATGTGCAACATCCGAGGCCCCTGGTTGCAGAGGTACCTCAAAATACCGTTATACATGGCGCAAAGACGGACCTAGAAAGTGCTCGCTGGCGGCTGCTTCCTGGGGTTTTGTCGTATGCATGGCCTTTGGAGGGCCTTCGATGCCGGCATAATCGAGGTATCTCAGCGAAATGAAGGACATAACATGAACGAAATTAATTATTTTTGCAAAAAATCGCATATATTCTGATAAATATGCAAAACCATGCATGACGACCCCAGCTCTTTTGTCGTCGAGGTGGTCGGGGCGGCAAGCAAGTCCGATAAGAGTTCGGCCCCGCCTGAGCCGCTGCGGTTTACCCGGGTTCGAACCGGCCAGTGCTGGAGCTTCGCAAGAGCTGCTACGTTCTATTCGGGTTCGGCCCGGCAAGAGCTGGTACTCCGTCAGGGGTGCCACGAAGTGCGCGGCGGGGCCTGGCCCAGAATCTCCGCCCCGCACCTTTCCCAAAAAGAGAGCCCCGCAGGAGGGGACTGCGGGGCTGAGGGGGTAGAGTCTGTGCTGGCAGAGTCTCGTTGGCAGAACTGCTCCGCTGCTAGGGCGCATCGTCGCGTCGCAGCTCGGAGCGGTGAGAGGCGCCTGCCGGCAGAGGGGTTGTCGGCAGGCGCCTGGGATGAGGCCCGCGGGAAGCTTAGAACACCTTCTCGGTGCGCTCCTTGACCTCGTCCTGCACCGCTACGGTGAGGTCGTTGAAGTAGGCGGAGTAGCCGGCCACGCGGACGATGAGGTCCTTGTGCTTCTCGGGATTCACCTGAGCGTCCTCGAGGGTGGCGCGGGAGACGCAGTTGAACTGCACCTGCTTGCCGCCGTTGGTGAGGAACGTCTTGACCATGCTGGCCAGCTTCATCTTGTCCTCATCAGTCTTCATCGAGGACGGGCTGACCTTCATGTTCATCAGGAAGGCGAGGAACTCGTCGGTGTCGATGTCCATGGCCGAGGTGAAGGTGCTGATCGGGCCGCAGACGTCGCAGCCCTGGACGGGCGAAGCGCAGCCGTCGGCGAGGGTCTCGCCGTCATAACGGCCGTCAGGGGTGGCCATGGTGTAGGCGCCGCCGGGTGCGTGGGCGGTGATGGAGATGCCGGAGACCATCGTCGGGTTGCCGTTGATGTTCTTGAAGCTCGAGGCGTTGACGCGCCACACGTGGTAGAGCTCGGCGACGATGTCATCGACCTCTTTGATGTTGTTGCCGTACTTGGGGGCCTCTTTGCAGAGCTTGCGCAGGTCCTCGTGGCCCTCCCAGTTGGCGTCCAGGGCCTCCTTGAGCTCGCCCATGGTGCAGGCGTGGTCCTCGAAGACGACCTTCTTGATGGCCATCAGGGAGTCGCCCACGTTGACGGTGCCAACGGCATTGAGGACCGAGACGTTATCGAGCATCATCGTGCGCGAGCCGATGTCCTTGCCGGACTCGATGCCCTGATCGGCGAAGGCGGACTCGACCACGTCGGGCAGGTAGTCGCGGGAGATGGCGCAGAGGATGTTGTGCTCCTCGGCGGCAAGCTCCATGAAGTGGCGCTCCTGCTTGAGGAAGGCCTGATAGAAGTCCTCGTAGGTCTCAAAATCCTTCATTTCGCCGGTGCGCAGGCCAATGACCTCGCCGGTCTCCTTGAGGACGCCGTTGTTCATCGTGATCTCGAGCACCTTGGGGACGATGAACATGCCCATGGCGTGGCAGAGCGAGCGACCGGGCAGATGCATGTCGACGCAGCCGGTGATGACAAAGTCGCGGGCGTTCTCGGTGGGGACGCCGTAGCTCTCAAGGGTCTTGATGTAGCTGTCCTCGGAGACAAAGGAGGGCATGCCGATGCCGGTGGAGACCAGGTCCATGGCGGCCAGCATGACGTCGTCGGGGGTGTCCTTGCTTACGCGCAGGGTGAGGGTGTTCTGCGTGAGGCGAGCCTCCTTGGCGGCCTTCATCATGAGGAAGGTGAGCTCGTTGGAAGCCTCCTTGCCGTCCTTATCGCAGCCGCCGATGATGAAGTTGTGCCAACGCGCCTTGCCTGCCCACTTCTGACGCTGCTTGGCGCCGCCCATCACAAAGAAGAACTGCATGAGCTTGCAGCGCAGCATCTCGAGGTACTCGAGCACGTCGTCGTCGGTCATGTCGCCGGACTCGATGCTCTTCTTGTAGAAGGGATACATGTACTGGTCAAAGCGGCCGCCGCCGGTGGTGCCCGTGGCGATCATGAGGAAGTAGAACCAGAATGCCTGCATGGCGTCCTTGAAGTCGCGGGCGCCGTTCTTGGAGATCCAGTGGCAGGTGTCGGCGATGCGCTCCAGCTCCTTCTTGCGCTGCGGATCGGTGCACTTGGCAGCCTCTTCCTCGGCCACGTCGCCGTAGCGGTAGTACATGCGCTCCATGGCCTCGATGACCAGGATGCAGCCCTGCCAATAGTCGTGCTTGTGGATGGCCTCGCCGTCGGTGTAGCGCAGGTCGTGCAGGGCCTTCTTGGCCTTCTGCAGGGTGACGTCCAGACCCTCGGTGATGATCTTGCCGTAATCGGGCAGGAAGAAGGACAGGCCCATGGCCTCGCCCAGGGCCCAGCCGGCGCCGCCAAAGCCGCGGCCGTGCGCGCGGTCCTTCCAGGGCGGGCACATCACGCCGGACTTGATGAAGTCCCACATGCGGTCATCGTCCTCGGGACCGTAGTAGCGGCCCTGCTGCTCGTAGAAGGAGCGCTGCTTGGAGGTGGCATCCTCGTTGAACCAGAACTTGTCGGTCGCGCGAAGGGCCTTGTGCTCCTCGTCGGTGATCGACAGGCCGCCGCCGTGGGTGATGTTGAAGAGGTCGTCCTCAGGCCAAGCGGGGGTGACGGTGTGAATTTCGGCGCCGTGGGGCTTAGCGGCGACATTGCCCACGATCAGCTCGTCCGGCTCGATGAAGATGGTGCGCTTGTCCAGGTAGTCGGCGGTCATGTAGGCGCGACGCAGGACGGCGGGCAGGCCCTCGTGGCGGGCCCAGGAGTCGAGCACGATCTCGGCTTTCTCGGTGCAGATGGGGTGGACGTCGACTTCCAAGTAGTCCTTCATCCTCTGGATGCGGTCGCTAACCATGAGTACCTCCAGTTTCTGTGGTCAGATGCGCCGGCGCGCGGCCGGCCTCTATCACCATGAAGCATAAGCGCATCGCGGGTTGGGTGAGGGTGTTGAAAGCCGAGAAGCGCCCCCGAGCCCCCAGCTCTCACCATTTCCGCTGGAACGATGTGCAAAACTGCCCGACCAGAATCGGGTGTGCGGATGCGGGTGCGGGACCCCGCAAAAGCTCAAATCTCATACAGGCGAGGGTGACAAGGGGCCGCTTGGGTGGTGTCGAATGACGGGGGCGTCGTCGTTTGGGTAGCGGCGAATGACGAGGACACCGTTTGGGCGTCGGCGCTTCACGGGGGGCGCTTGGCGCTGGGCTGGGTTCGACCAACGTCTCCAATGCGAAGCGCCGCCCAAGGGGAGTAAGGCGGCGTCGCAAAGAACAGGGGTATGGGTTTGTCGCCGGTCTCGGGCTTAGAGCCTGCTGGGGATTTCAGGCCGCCCTCTCTCAACCGGCAAACACAGATTAGGCCCCGAGCCTGAAAGAACCCTTAAGCCTTGGTGTCGTCCGGGAAACAAGGGAGTGCACATTCTGTGGATAGGACGCTCAGGCGCAGCAGCCTCGACGGTGCTGCGCCCTAGTCGCCCTCCTCGAGCTGCTCGTCATCGGAGAGCTTGAGCGAGGTGTTGAGCCAGTCGCTGTCCGGACGGCAGATCAGCCGAGCGTTGTTGTACGCCATTCGCATCGTGAGGATGGTCTGCCCGATGTACGCTCCCGATTCCGTGAGCTCGACCACCAGCGCCACGTCGGGGCGATCGTCCTCGGTGAGGTCGAGCGGAAGCAGGAGGCTCATCGTGTTTTTGGTCGGATAAAAGGCGGGAACAGCGGTTTTGAAATTCCACTCCACCCGCTTCTGTGCCAGCTCGATGGCGTCATCCAGGCGGTTGATGAGGCGGCGTCGGATCTTGAAGTCGCTCTCGACCACATCGCGCAAGCGGTCAAACGCGCTGAGCCGCTCCGAGCGCTCTGCTGCAGAGAACGCCTGCTCAACAGCTTCCATCGCAGGCTCCGAGGTTCGCAGCTCCTCCTCCAGGAACTCTTTTGGCAGCCGGTCGATATTGTCCAGAAGGATGTGGTCGACATCGCGCTCGAGTGGTCGCTCCGAATCAAAGAGCAGGTCCTCCTTACGCGAGAAGAACGACGCCCGCTGCGGCAGCGGGTTGAACGTGCTCACGAGCCTCTTGCCCCACTGCCTCGAGCCCGCCTTGCAAAACGCCTCAAAGCGCCAGGGCTTCTCGCCTGTCGATGGCGAGAAGCACGCGTAGATGGGTTCGTAGATCTTGTCGACAAGGCCGGTGTTGAAGGCGGCAATGCCCCGGCTGGCATCTTCCAGGACCTTGCCTTCCAGTTGCAGCCTGTAGAACGTGTAGAGCAGGTAGTTTCTCAGGATAGAGCAAGAACTCCGCCCCTCGTCCTGCTCAAAGCTCCACCGCTCGGGCAAGGCGGTCTTTGCCAGCGTGTCGAGGACGTCATCGATGTTGCCCAGGTACGCCCAGTCGAGAAGCGCCTTGCCGGCGACGACTCTCTGCCTGGTGTAATCGTCCACGTAGCACACGAACCAAGGCTTTGCCCCTGGCTCATCGGCGCGCCCGTCATGCTTGATGGCGACCTCGATCGGGGTGGTTCCGTCATCGCGATACACTCTGATGGGAAACAGGATCTTGCCCTCGTAGCTGCGCAGGGTGCCGGATTCCAGCGCGATGCGCCAGTCGCGATTCAACAGCGCAAGCACGTCGAGATCGCCCTGCGCGTGCTCGATGATCTTCTCCATCCATCGCTGGGAGACCCAGACTGCATCTGAGAAGTTCCCGGTAAACGCCCCGACCTCCTCTTGGAGCTCTGCCGGTAGAGGGCCGGTCAGGTAATCGTTCGAGGCGCGCATCGCAGCGAGCTCGTCGTTGAGGGCCGGCGGAAGGGAACTCGGACGCTCCGGTTCTTTGGCGGCGTCGCCGGTGGACTCGGGTGCTCCTTTGCCCGGCATCCGGTCGCGCATCAGCGACAGCTTTTCCACCCAGGGCACGTACGAGAGGCACCAGGGCAGTCCGTCGGGCTTCTTGCTTCGCGAGATGGAGAGGTCGACGGCTTCGCCGTTTGACAGCTGGACATGGGTGGGAAAGCTCACGGTCTGCTCGTCAAATTGCCGCAGCGCCCTGCATGAGAGGGCCTCGGCCCAGTCTGCCTGCAGGAGCTTGAGCGGGTTTGCGCCAAGCCCGTAAAGGGAGGAGAGCCCCTGCTGCTCCTGGCGGGGGATGAAGGCAAAGTCCATGAGCGTCTCGGAAAACTCCTGGTATAGGTCCTGTGAAACCGGTGCATTCCGGTATTTATTGGAGGCGGCGGCGTGGCGTATGACGTCCCGCTCCGCGTCGGATAGCATTTCGGCCATCGTCTGGCTCCCTTGCTGTGGGCGTGCGCTTCTCTCATTCGATAAGGATTCTATTGCTTGCCGCGTTGTCCGCGCCACCGAGTTGGGAGACTGCCGCTTTAAAGGTTGGAGCGGGTAGCTGCTGGGATTTGCCCTGGAATCTGCTCTTGCCGCAGGGTCTTCTCGCAGTCGAGCAGCCAGAACGAGAGCGTGAGCTCCAGGCGTGTGCGTGGATCGTGCGGGTCAAATCCGGCGATGTCGGGAATGGCCGCCAGGCGGCGGATGAAGGTCGTGCGGTGCACGTAGGTCTCCTGAGCTGCCTTGGTCACGTTGTACTCGTGCGAGAAGTACAGGCGCAGGGTGGGGAGATATTCGGTGCCGTGCTCGCGGTCGTGACGTGCCAGCCGGGCGAGGCCGGGGTGCACGAGCTGCTGAGCAGGCAGCTCGGCGGTCGCACGCTGGTAGAGGTAGCTGGCCAGGTAGTCGTCAAACGAGTAGATCCATACGTGAGAATCGCGCAGCTGGCCCAGCTCGAGGGCGATACGGGCCTCTACGGCACCCGATGAAACCTGACGCATGCCCTCGAGACGGCGGCTGATGCCCGCCTTGCACGCATACTCGCGCACGGTATGGGTGAGGTGCTCGGGCAGGCGGCCCTCTTCTCCGGAATCGAGAAGATCGAGGTCGCAGACCCAGATAATCTCATTATCGTGGGTTGCGGCGCGGGATCCGGGGATGGTGAGCTCAAGCTGGCCGCAGAAATACGCGACCAGGGCCTGCCAATAGGCGCCCTTGAAGAAGCG
>OMWF01000064.1 GCA_900314665.1 uncultured Actinomycetes bacterium | reverse complement strand
CCCCGCGACACGCGGATGCCCGCGTATCCGATGACCTCGCCCTTCTCGCGAGCGATCCACCAGGACTCGTCGGGCCTGGTCAGGCTGTCAAAGAGGGAGTCGCGCTGCAAGGGTGCGGTGGGATGCACCTCTTCCACGCGCGAGGCCAGGCAGGCGGCGCACCCGGACTGCGCCAGCTCGGCGGCGATCTGCGGGTCGATGTCGGGCGCCGGTGGGCGCGGCGGAAGCAGCGGCTCCACCAGCGCCTGGTCGAGCTCGAGCACCGTGGGGGCGTCGGTCACGGACATGGGCACCAGCACGAGCCCGCCCAGGGCCGCGTCGTCGGCCACCCCGCTGCGGCGGGCCTGGTCCTGAGCCATCCCCAGGCGCCGGCGCTCGTTCTCCTCGGCATCCGAGAGACGGGTGTAGACCGGGAGCAGGTCGCCGGGAACGCCGCTGTCGAGACGCCCGGCCCGCCCGTCTGCCGCAAAGGCGTCGAGCAGCCCCCGGCCCGTGGCGAACCACTGCTCCTGGTCTGCGACGACCAGCAGGTCTGCGGCTCCCGCCTCGTCAAACGCCGCCTCAAAGGCCGACAGGTGCTTGGCCAGGCCGTCGCCTGCCACAGTGAGCGCACGGCCGGAGCGGACGGCCTCAGCGGCCCACTGGGCAGCCACCGGGGCCGGTTTTGAGACGATGTCGGGGTTCTGGCGCTCAGGGCCCTGCTCCGTGAGCTGGTAGCGAACCGGGTAGACCTCGCCGCGCATGGCGTCGGCCGCCACGCCCACCGCACCCCGCACGCCCGAACGCCACAGCCCCCACGCCACGGCGTCGATGGTGGAGACGCCGTGCAGGGGCACGCGCAGGGCGGTGGCGATGCCCTTGGCGGTCGCCACCCCAATACGCACGCCGGTGAACGACCCCGGCCCCTTGCCGCAGACCACGCATGAGATGTCGGCCGAGGTCAGCCCCTCTGCCGAGAAGAGCTCCGCAATCTGCGGAACCAGCAGCTTGTTGGCCTTGCGCGGAGCCGTCTGGTCGGCCGCGGCCAGAAACGCGGGCGCGCCGTCACCTTTCTCGTTTCTTGCGCACGCCAGCGCGATGCGGGTCGAAGCGGTATCAAAAGCGAGCACGACGCCCGCGTCAATCTGTTGCATGAGGTTCCTTCTCCGGTTCTTCTTTCCAGTCCTGCGGGCGCGCTGCCGCCCACGCGCGTGCCAGCTCCCGTCCCCGCTCGCCGTATCCGCGCAGGTACAGGGTTCTCGGCGGCTCCTCGCCCTGGGGGGCGTCGGGATATGCGACGGTCAGGCGCAGCTCGAGATAGCTCTGAGGCAGGGCCTCCGGGAACTTGTCGCCCCACTCCACCACGCTCACGCAGCCGTCCTCGAGCAGCCCAAAGTAGTCCACGTCGTCCAGCTGCCAGACATCGTCCAGGCGGTAGAGGTCAAAGTGGTAGAGCGGCAGGCGGCCGCCGTCGTATTCGAGCATGATGTTGAAGGTGGGGCTCGTCACCTTGCCGGTACACCCCAGGCCGGAGGCGACGCCCTTGGTGAAGTGCGTCTTGCCCGCCCCCAGGTCTCCCACCAGCAGAATCACGTCGTTGGGCTGCAACAGTGGAGCCAGCGTGGCGCCCAAGGCGATGGTCTGGTCGACGCAGGCGCAGGTAGTCCGCCAGATCTGCGGCGCCGTCACCGCTGCCCCTCCCCCTGGGCGTCAAGCTCGGCCAGGGTGCGCCCCAGCAGCTGGAAGTCCTGAACCAGCAGGTCGTTTTTAGTGGGGTCGTAGATGGCCGCCGCGGGGTGGAATATGGGCAGCACGATGAAGTGCCCCGCCCGGTAGAGCTTGCCGCGCAGGCCGGTGATGCCCCTGTCGGTGTGGAGCACAAACTGGGTGGCGTACTTGCCAAGCGTAACGATCACGTCCGGCCACACCGCGCGCAGCTGGTCACGCAGGTAAGGGGTGCAGACCTCAATCTCCTCAGGGCGCGGGTCGCGGTTTTGCGGCGGCCGGCACTTGAGGATGTTGGCGATAAAGACCTCGTCGCGGGTGAGGCCCGCCTCCGAGAGCAGCGCGTCGAGCTTGTGACCGGCGGCCCCCACAAAAGGCTCGCCCTTGAGGTCCTCGTTTCTTCCCGGAGCCTCGCCGATGAACATCACCCGGGCGTGGGGCGCCCCCACCCCGAAGACGATTTGCGTGCGGGTCTCGGCCAGCGGGCAGCGCCGGCAGTCGCCGATCTCCGCCCTCACCTGTTCGAGCGTGGGGTGGCGGTGGGGTTTGGCGGCGGGGATGGCGTTGTGCTCTGCGCTTGGCTCAGACATAGATCCTCCGCATCCTGTGGCCAAAGCCGATTGCCACCTCGTGCGTGATGGTTCCGAGCTTATCGGCCAGCTCGTCGAGGGTGATCTGCTCGTCGCCCTGACGCCCCACGATGACCGCCTCGTCGCCGTACTCGACCGGGTCCACGGGGTTGAGCAGCGAGGCCGAGGGCACCACCTCGACCATCATCTGGTCCATGCAGATGTTGCCCACCTGGTTGCAGCGCTTGCCGCCGATGAGCACCTGGCACCGGCCGGAGAGCTCGCGGCGCATGCCGTCCGCGTAGCCCAGCGGCAGGGTCACGATCTGGCGCCCGCCGGGGGTACGGTAGTGCAGCCCGTAGCTCACGCCCTCGCCCACCATGGGGGTCTTCACAAAGGTGGCGCGGGCCTTGACGCTCATGACCGGCTGCAGGTCGGCCATGCCCCAGGTCATCGAGGAGGGGTGCAGCCCGTATAGGCTGATGCCCAAGCGAGCCATGTCAAAGTGGGCCTCAGGGTAGCGGATGATGGCCGCGGAGTTGGCGCTATGCACGATGCCGGGATCAAAGCCGGCCTCGCGGATGGCTTGCACGCTGCCTTGAAAACGTTCGAGCTGCTGGCGGAAGTCCCACTCGTCAGGCTCGTCAGCGGTGGCGTAGTGGGTGAACACGCCCTCGAGGTGGATGCCACGGTGAAAGTCGATGGCCCGCAAGAACTCGATGATCTGGCTGGGCAGGATGCCGATGCGGTTCATGCCGGTGTTGATGCCCAGGTGGTAGTCGGCCACCTTGCCCTGGGCGTCGGCCGCGTCCCCCAAGGCGATGGCAAACTCGGTGGTATCGACCGTGGGTGTCAGGTTGTAGTCGACCAGCAGCTTGACCGTGGAGACGGGCGGCTCGGCCAGGATCAGGATGGGGGCGGTGATGCCCGCCCGTCGCAGCTCGATGCCCTCGTCGACGGTGGCCACCGCCAGGCGCTTGGCACCCTCGTCAAGGACCACCCGTGCGGTTTCGACCGCGCCGTGACCGTAGGCGTCGGCCTTGACCACGGCCATCAGCTGGCAGCGGGGGCCGATGAGACGCTTGGCCTCCTTCACGTTGTGGCGCAGGGCCTGAGTGTCGATTTCGACCCACGCCCAGCGGGTAAGCTCCTGCTCGCCCTGCTCCTCGTCTTGCTCGACCATGCTCTCCTCCAAAACCGCGTCGTCTCATCCATGCCGACTGGTCCTTGACGGCAAGCCGGCGCTGTTGTCCCTCGACAGTCTTTCCAGTATCGCGCACTCAGGCATCGAGCGTGCGCAGGATGGCCGCCCCCAGCTTGTCGATGACATCCTCGGCGATGACACCGGCGGCAGAGCGCTCCTGCGCAGCGATCTCTCCCGCCAGACCGCCATAGTGCAGGCCCAGCGCCGAGGCCTCGACCGGGTCGAGCTTCTGGGCGAGAAGGCCGCCGATGATGCCCGCCAGCACATCGCCGGTGCCGGCGGTGGCAAGCGCCGCCGACCCGTCGTCCGAGAAGACCGTGGTGGCGCCGTTTGTGACCAGAGGAGCACCGCCCTTGGCCACCACGCAGGCCCCGTAGGCGCGCGCCACCTGCACCGCCAGCTTGGCATACTTGAGAGGGGGCAGATTGCCGTCCGAGGCGTGCCGGTGCAGCTCGTCGCAGTCGGCGATGCCCGCCCCCAGCGCCAACCGGGAAAGCTCACCGTAGTGGGGCGTGATCACCAGCGGCCAGCGCTTCTCGGCGCGGGCGATGGCCTCGTCGGCCAGGCCGGACAGGGCGTACAGGCCATCCGCATCGATCAGTAGCGGGGCCTGGCAGTTCTTGAGCAGAGCCTGCACGCAGGCGATAACCCCGCGGGTGCGGCCCATGCCCGGACCGATGACCACGGCGTTGGACTTGCCCGCCAGCTCCACGATCTTCTCGGCGGCGTGCGCGTCGAGGACGCCGCCGCGAGCGGGCAGGGCCCGGACGGGGATGCTCATGAGGCGCTGCTGCATGACGGGGAGGATGGGCTCGGGGGTGGCGAGCAGGACGTAGCCGGCACCCACCCGGGCTCCGGCCATGGAGCTCATCATGGGGGCTCCGGTGTAGGCGCTGGAACCGGCCACCACCAGGAGCTTTCCGCGCGAATACTTGTTGTCGTCCAACGAGGGCAGCGGCACCAGCGCCTTGAAGTCCTCTGGCTCGAGCTCGGTGCCCGAGCTGCGAAGGGTGAACACGTCCTCGCCCAGAAGCTCATAGCACCCCAGGTCGTCGGCGAACACCTTGCCGCAGAGCTCGCCGCCGGCGCCGCCCACCATGCCTGGCTTCACGGCGATGCAAGCCATGGTCGCCGTAGCCCTGACCGCGCCCCACGCCGAGTCGCCGGTATCGCAGTACAGGCCGCTGGGGACGTCGACCGAGAGCACCGGAGCTTCGCATTGCGAGACGATCGGGCACCACGTGCGGTACGGCTCGCGCAGCTCGCCGTGGAAGCCAGTGCCCAGCATGGCATCCACGACCAGGCCCGCACCCTTTAGCCTGGAGGCCAGCTCGTCATCGGTGGGCCGGCAGGTGTAAGTGACGCCTGCGTCGATGGCCGCCTGAGCTGCCTCTTGAGCGATGCCGTGCAAGTCGTCGGAGCCGCAAGAAGCCACCACCTCAACCTGCAGATGATGCTTGTGCAGCACCTTGGCCGCCACCCAGCCGTCTCCGCCGTTGTTTCCCGAACCGCAGATCACCACGATTCGACCCGACTTGGCCAGGCGCTGGGCATGCTTGGCGACCGCCGCGCCCGCCCGCTGCATGAGCTCGGAGCGCGGGCAGCCCGCCTCCTCGGCCGCATCCTCGAGCTCGACCGTCGCTTGCCTCGAAAGCAGGTACCGCATGGCTAACGCTCCTCTTGCCTCGCGGCGCCCTTACGCGCCGCTCTGACAGAGCCCTCAGGCCCCGTTGCCTCGACCATCTTCCTGATCGTCTAGATCTATCCCCGTACGGCGGGCTTCGATCTCGTCGAGCACGCCGCGCACGTCCTTGAACGCCTTGAGCAGCTGCTGCTGCGGGTTCTCATGCTCGTCGCGCCGAGGCAGCGCCTCGGCTGTCACCGCCACCGCGTTGGCGACGGCGAGCGCAGAGGTGTGCGACAGCGAGATGTGCACCGCCACGATGCCCTTCTCGGCGGCGAGCTGGGCGGCGAAGCCGTGCAGCGCCACCGAAGGCTTGCCCTTCTCGTCGAGCACAACCTCGATGTCCGACACCCCAAAGCCCCTGAAGCCGGTGCCCAGGGCCTTTGAGACCGCCTCCTTGGCTGCGAAGCGCGCCGCGTAGTGCCGCTCCGGAAAACGCTTGGAGGAGCAGTATGCGCGCTCGCCCTCGGTAAAGACGCGCTCGGCAAAGCGCGGGGTGCGCTCCAACGCGCGCTTGACCCGGTCGACCTCGACGATGTCGACGCCCAAGCCGGCAGTGCCCTCGGCCGCACCGAAAGACCGACGTGTCGCGCTCTTCTCGGCCACGTTACTCGACCGTCACTGACTTGGCCAGGTTGCGGGGCTTGTCCACATTGCAGCCGCGGTCGATGGCCACCAGGCGGGCCAGCATCTGCAAGGGCACGCTGGCGGTGATGGCCGAGAGCGTGCTGCGGATGCGCGGGATGAAGATGGTGGCGTCGCAGATGCGCTCCACCTCTTCGTCGCCCTCGGTGGCGATGCCGATGACGCGGGCGCCGCGCGCCTTGAGCTCGAGAATGTTGCTCACCGTCTTCTCGCGGGTGGGGCTGTGCACCGCCACCGCTACCACCGGGGTCTGCTCGGTGACCAAGGCGATGGGACCGTGCTTGATCTCACCGGCGGCAAAGGCCTCGGCGTGGACGTAGCTGATCTCCTTGAGCTTTAGGGCGCCCTCCATGCACACCACGTAGCCGATGCCGCGGCCGATGAAGAGCGCCGAAGTGGCGTCGCCGATGAGGTCGGCGGCGCGGCGCACCGGCTCGGGGTGGTCCAGGATCTGCTGGATTTGCTGGGGCAGCTCAAGCATGGAGTGATAGAACATGCGGACCTGCGAGCGATTGAAGCGGTGACGCACCTGCGCCAGATACTCCGCGAGCAGGGTGAGGGCCGTGATCTGGGCGAGGAAGCTCTTGGTGGCGGCCACCGATATCTCGAGCCCGGCGCGGGCGTAGATGACGCCGTCGCACTCACGGGTGACGCGGCTGCCCAAGCGATTGGTGACGGCAAAGACCGAGGCTCCGTAGGTGCGGGCCAGCTGCACCGCAGCCAGGGTGTCCGCCGTCTCGCCGCTCTGGGTGATGGCAATGACCAGGGTGGAGGGCGAGACGATGGGGTCGCGGTAGCGGAACTCGCTGGCGATCTCCACATCGCACGGGATGCGCGCCCAGGCCTCGATCAGGTACTTGGCCACCAGCCCGGCATGGTAGCTGGTGCCGCACGCCACGATCACCACGCGGTCCAGGGCGGCGATGTCCTCCTCGTCGAGCTCAAGCCCGTCGATGACCACGCGGCCGTCTTTGAGGCGCCCCTTGAGGGTGTCGGACACCACGCGCGGCTGCTCGTGGATCTCCTTGTCCATGTAGTCGTCGTAGCCGTCCTTCTTGGCGGCGTTCTGGTCCCACTCCAGGTGCACGGTCTTGGGATGGACCTCGGCACCGGTGGCGTCAAAGAACTGCGCGGTACCGTCGGAATGGAGCACCACCACCGTGTCGTCCTCGGGATAGACCACGTCGCGAGTGACGTCGAGGATGGCTGGGGTGTCGGAGGCCACCATCGCGCAGTCGGCCGAGCAGCCCACGACCAGCGGGGATTCCTTGCGCACGGCTACGATCTCATCGGGATGGTCCACGTGCACGCACGCCAAGCCGTAGGCGCCCTGCAGCCTGGGCAGGATGGCGAGCATGGCCTGCTTGAGGTCGCCCTGGTAGGCCTCTTCCAGAAGGTGGGGAATGACCTCGGTGTCGGTCTCGGAGGCAAAGTGGTGACCGCGGGCGATAAGCTCGCTTCTCAGCTCGTTGAAGTTCTCGATGATGCCGTTGTGCACCACCGCGATCTTGCCGGAGCAATCGCGGTGGGGGTGCGCATTGATGCGCGAGGGCTTGCCATGGGTGGCCCAGCGGGTGTGGCCGATGCCGGTGACACCGGTGAGGTTCTCGCCCGCCACCAGCTGCTTGAGCTCGTCAACGAGACCCACTGCGCGGAACACATCCATCCCGCCCAAGCCGTCGAGCACGGCGATGCCGGCGCTGTCGTAGCCGCGGTACTCGAGCATGCTGAGCCCGTTGATGAGCGCGTCCTTGGCGGGTTTGGACCCCGTGTACCCTACGATTCCGCACATTTCGTGACCTCCATCTCGTCTCTCATGCCGAGAAAGTCCCCCCAGGTTGCAAGCGCAGCGTCCTAGAGGGCTTCGCCCTCAAGTCGCTCGACGACCACCTGGGCGATGCGGTTGGCCTCGACGGCGGCCTGATATTCGCTCGCCGCCTCCACCATGACCCGTATCAGGGGCTCGGTGCCGCTGGCGCGCACCAGCACCCGGCCCTCATCACCGAGGTTCTTCTCGGCACGTGCGATGACCTCCCGCACGCCCTCATCGTCCGCGAACTCCTCCTTGCGGGCGGTTCTGACGTTGACCAGGACCTGCGGGTAGCGCGTCATGACCTGCTCCAGCTCGGCCAGGGGCTTGCCGGTGCGGCGCATGACGGCCAACAGCGAGAGCCCCGTGATGAGACCGTCTCCGGTGGAGTTGTGATTGAGAAAGATGATGTGACCGGACTGCTCGCCGCCCAGCACCGCACCCGTCTCGAGCATGCGCTCGAGCACATGGCGGTCGCCCACTGCGGTCTGCTCAACTTCGATGCCGCGGTCCTTCATGGCGCGTTGGAACCCGAGATTGCACATCACGGTCGAAACCACGCGGTTGCCGGCGAGCTGCCCACGCGAGGCGAGGTCGGCAGCGCAGATGGCCTCGATCATGTCGCCGTCGACCGTGTCGCCGTTGGCGTCGATGGCCAGCAGCCGGTCCGCATCGCCGTCGTGCGCGAGACCCACGTCCGCCCTGGTGGCAATCACCACGCGACGCAGCGTGTTCATGTGGGTTGATCCGCAGTCGAGGTTGATGTCGAGCCCGTTCCAGCTGTCGTTGATGACCGTGAGATCGGCTCCCAGGCGGCGCAAGGCCTCAGGGGTGGT
>OMWF01000269.1 GCA_900314665.1 uncultured Actinomycetes bacterium | reverse complement strand
GGTCTCGCCCAGGTGGGTCACCTGACGGCGCGCATACACGCGGTTCAGGTGCGTGGCGGGTGCCTCATGGGAGTCGTACTCGAGCCACTCGGTGGTCGGCAGGAACAGATCGACGCTGCGCACGGTGTAGGAGGTCATGTTGGGATACTGCTGGATGATGAAGTCCTGCTCGTCGTAGGCCTTCTCCCACTCAAGGGCGGGACCCATGACGGCGTACTTGTTGCCGCTCATCTCGTACACCACGCGGGGACGGTAGGGCTCACCGGTGAGAATGGCGTCCTTGAGCTCGCGGGGAGCGCAGGTCATCCACTGGTGGATGCCCTTGTGGGCGGTGGCGCCGCAGGTGTCGCTGTGGGCCTGGAAGTAGGTCTGGCGCATGGCCTTGCCGTCGCGGCCCTTGGCATCCCAGTCGGCCACGATGCCGTCGAGGTAGCGGTCGTTCTGCTCCTTGGTCCAGCCCACCTTCCAGCCCAGGCCGTAGCGCTCGAAGAACGAGCTGAACTCGCCCATGCGCGCCACGGGACGGTCGGGGGTCATGCCGTTCGCGCCGTGGGTGAGATAGGCCGAGCACGGGGTCTCGATGCGGCCGAGCAGAGCGTCAATCGCGAGCATGCCCTGGGGTGCGGTCGACGAGCACTCCTGGTGGTCACTGAACACGCCGCCCGAGATGCCGCCCCAGTCGGCCCCGATGTAGAGGTCGAGGGCCTCCTGGATCTTAGCAGCGTCGAGCCAGCAGATATCGGCCGCCTTCTCGAGGGTGTAGGGCTCGGCCTCCTCCCAGTAGATCTGGCCGGCCGTCTTGGCTTTGACGCCGTTGACCTCGGCCTCGGTAAACACCACGGGATCGACCGCGGAGTCCTCGGGGGCGCAGAAGGGGAAGGGCTGAATCGAGTTGGTCTTGGCGTCGAAGCACACGTAGGCCGGGGTGTCGAAGACGCCGTTGGGGTCAGCCGCCGGGTTCACGTAGTCGGGCCAGATCTCCTCGGCGCGGTAGGCCAGGCGCGTCTCGGGGTTCACGAGGAAGGGCAGGTTGGTCCAGTACTTGCAGAACTCCTGGTCATAGGCCTCGGTATCGATGATATAGCGGATCCAAGAAAGGAGCAGGGCGGTGTCGGTGCCCGGACGCACGGGCAGCCACACGTCGGCCTTGGTGGCCTCGGCGGTCATGTAGGGGTCCACCACGATGGTCTTGACGCCCAGGTCGCTGCGGGCGTCGGCCAGGCTGTGGCCGCCGTGGGCTGCCTTGGACGAGTGGGGCTGGCTGCCCCAGAGCACGAACACGCGCTCGGAGTCGTCGATGCGCCCCTCGGTGAGCTCGCGGGCGTCCACCACGCCGATCCAGCGGTCGGCGGCGTCCATGTCGACGCAGCAGTTAAAGCCCACACCCGCCGTGGTCACGAAGTCGCGGGGCATGGCGCACTGGCACGCGCCGCTCGCCAGGGAGTTACAGCCGCCGAACGTGGAGTCGATGGTGCCCGTCTCCCACTCGATATAGGCTCCGCCGCCACCGCGGGCGTTCCAGTAGGCGTAGGGGCCGTACTTCTCGATGGCCGTGGCGATCTGGGTGCTTGCCAGGTCGATGGCCTCGTCCCAGCTGATGGCCTCCCACTTGTTCTCGCCGCGCTTGCCCACACGCTTCATGGGGTGCAAGACGTGGCGGGGGCTGTAGAGCGTCTGCAGCTGGCTCAGGCACTTCAGGCATACGCCGCCCTTGTTGAGGGGGCCGTCGGGGTCGCCCTCGATCTTGACGACGACGCCGTCCTCCTTGTAAACGATAACGGGACAGCAGTCGCAGCAGCCGTGGCAGGCCGTCTTGTACGAGCTGCGCTCCACGGGCTCGCTGGCAAACGCCTCGGGCATCTGGTCCAGCAGCGCGGGGGTTCCGGCCGTCAGGGCAAGCCCCGCGGCAGCCGACGCCTGCAGGAAACCGCGTCGGGTCATGGTCGAATCGCTCATCACCGTACTCTCTCCTCTTCCCTTGTCTCTAGGCTGAAAACCCATCGAGTTCTCTGAAGCTCCCTCCCTCTCCCTCTCTCTCGTGGCGAGGTGCCCCTCCATGGCATCTCGCCCCGCCTTAGACCGCCAGGCGATCCAGCAGGGCCCTTCCCGCATCGGTCGCGCACCAGGCGCCGTCCCACACAAGCGCCCCGGCCCGTTCGAGCATGTCGACGAAAAAGCTCGCCTGGAGGGGCTGGCCGTTCTCGGCCCGCAGCACGCCCAGAACGCCCGCCTGGTCCAAAAACCCCTGGACCGCCGCAAACGACCGCGGTTCCTCGCAGAAAGCGAGCACGTCCACAAAGGCCTGGTGGCGCTCGGGAACCCGCTGCAACAGGGCGTCCAGGCGGCGCTCGGGACTCAGGGTCTCGGCGGCGTCGGCCCCGGCGGCGGTGGTCTCCACGGCAAAGTCGGCCACCAGGTCGTCGACCTGGTCGTCGGTCAGCCCTGCCGTACGCTGCGGCGTCAGGGGCACGCCGTCCGCGTCGAGGTCGATCCAGTCAAGGCCGCCCTCGTCCACCAAGTCGCGGATCAGGCGGTAGGGGCTCTGGGCCACCGTCGCGAAGCCGGGCAACCCAGCCACGACCTCCTCGACCTCCCTCAAAAGACGCCGCTCCTTACAGAAGTTCAG
>OMWF01000105.1 GCA_900314665.1 uncultured Actinomycetes bacterium | reverse complement strand
AGCGGAAACGAGGCGACGGCCTGCTCGTAGGGCATGCCGGCGAGAAACGCGCGGGAAGCGGGGGAGGTCATCCCCACCCGGCGCTTGTAGACCACGCCGTCGAACTTCTTCTTGAGCTCCACGTACACCACGCCGTCGGGGGCGGGGGTGCCATAGGCGCGCACCCGCAGCTTCTCCTTGTAGAGCGGCTTTTCGAGCGAGCGGTCGATCATCGCAAAGGCGGGGGTGTCGTAGTAGAGGCTCGAAATGCGGCTATGCGCATAGAAGTCTGGGGCAAAGCGGTCAGCCAGCAGCCCCATCAAACGCTCAAACTCCCCGGTGCTCATGAGGTATTTGCGCTCGACGCGCTTGAAGGCGTCGGACATCACCTGCGTGGTGCGCTGTTGGGTGGCGGGGCAGGCGGCCGGCATAGGTGTGGCGAGCGAGGCCCCGCTCTTCGACGAGGTGCACATGACGTGTCCCTTCTGCGTCGTGTCTTGACGTGAACGTGACGCACAAGGTAACGGCGGACCCTTAAACGAGCCTTAACGCTGCCGGCCGGGCGATAAGGAGATGGAAGGACCGTGCGGTGGATGCGGCGGCGTGCGAGGCCTCGCTGCTGCGTCCAAACTTCGATTCAGGCTTGTTTCAGCTCCGTTGGTATGATGAAGGAGTACGGATAGAACGGGCCAAGCGTCCGCGAAGGTGAAAGAGGGCAAGCATGCAGGTGCTCATCGTAGAGGACGACGTACGGTTGTCCGATGCCCTGGCTCAGATATTGCGGAACAACAACTACCAGGTAGATACCGTCTATGACGGCGCGGACGGGCTCGCATACGCAGAGAGCGGGATCTACGACGTGGTGGTTCTCGACGTGATGCTCCCTAAGATGGATGGCTTTCAGGTGGTGAGCGAGCTCCGTCGCCGCAAGGTCACCACGCCGGTGCTGATGCTCACCGCACGTGACAACCTCAAGGACAAGATCGATGGCCTCGACAGCGGCGCAGACGACTACATGACCAAGCCGTTTGCTCCCGCAGAGCTTATGGCCCGGCTGCGCTCGCTCTCGCGCCGCCAGGGCGAGGTCCAGTTTGAGACGGTGGAGTTTGGCGATATCAGCCTGAACCTCGAGACCTGCGAACTGACCCGGGGCGATAAGAGCATCCACCTGGCGCTTAAAGAGTTCTCGATCATGCACATTCTGATGAGCAACACCACCCGCATCACCTCGAAGGAGCTTCTCATCAGCAAGGTGTGGGGAGTTGAGAGCACGGCCGAGGACAACAATGTGGAGGCATACGTCTCGTTTCTCCGCAAGAAGCTTCGGTTCCTGGGGTCGCGCGTCAAAATCTCGACCCTGCGCAAGATGGGCTATCGCCTCGAGGACCCGCAAGCGGGCGACGCATCGGCTGATGCGGCCGAGCCCGTGGGCGCCGAGGCCTGAGAGCGATGGGCGCCACCGTCTCAACCGAAAAGGCCCTCTCCAAATTCCGTTGGAGCTTCGTGGCAACCAACATGGTCTTTGCCGCCATCGTGCTGGTGGCGGTGTGCGCGGTCATTATCGGCTTCAGCTACCAGCAGCGAGTCGATGACGTCAACGAGGCGCTCGAGCGCGGCATGTCCATGGCCGAATACTCTGCCAGCAGCTGGGAGAGCGCCGGTCCTGCGCCAAAAGGTCAGTCAGGGGCCCGCTTTAGAGACGACGGACGTCGCGAGAGCGGCGATGACCAATTTATTGCGGTAGCCAGCTACACGCTCGACCTCGACGGGAATATCGTCAAGGCGATGAGCGTGCCCTGGACGCTGGACGACAGTACTCTGACCAGCGCGCTCGGCGAAGCCTACCAGGCTTGCACGGCGGCAGGCGAGGGCCAGCCTGTGCGCGGCTTCATCCGCAGCCTCAACCTCCACTACCTGGCTAAGAACACGGGCAACGGAACCATTTTGGTCTCCTTCGCCTCTGGCAACTACGTCGACCAGGGCCTGGAGATGATGTGGCTGGTCATCCTCGCGGCAGCCCTGGCTTTTGCCGCCTTCTTCGTCATGAGCCTGTTTCTCTCGCGTCGGGCGGTGCAGCCGGTGGAGCGCGCCTGGCGTCAGCAGCAGCAGTTTGTGGCCGATGCCAGCCATGAGCTCAAGACTCCGTTGACCGTGATTCTCGCTAACAACTCTCTGATCATGGCCGACAAGGACGCCGCGGTGGGGTCGCAGATGCAGTGGATCGAGAGCACCGAGACCGAGGCCAAGATCATGCAAGGTCTGGTCAACGATATGCTCTACCTGGCAAAATCAGATCTTCAACGGCCTGAGAAGACTCTCGGCCAGGAGCGGGTCAACCTCTCGGAGACAGTTGAGAGCGCGGCCCTCACCTTTGAATCGGTCGCCTTTGACCATGGGGTGAGTTTGGACGAGGACGTCGCCCCCGACCTCTATGTGCGCGGCGATGCCTCCGGCCTGCTGCGCATGGTCTCGACGCTTATAGACAATGCGTGCAAGTATGCCGACAAGGGCGGATCGGTGCTGGTCGAGCTCACAAAGGAGGGGCCTAAGGCCAGGCTTGCGGTCAACAACACGGGAGCGGTCATCGATCCTGAGGACCTTCCTCACCTCTTTGACCGCTTCTATCGGGCTGATAAGACCAGGACTCCCAGCAAGGGTGGCTTTGGCCTGGGCCTCTCGATCGCGCAAAGCATCGTCGACCAGCACAAGGGCACCATTGCGGTAGAAAGCGACGAGCAGCACGGCACCACCTTCACCGTCACGCTGCCGCTGGATGGGTGAGGTCGGGCCGCGTGGAGCGTGCGAGGGCGGGCGGGAAGCCGGTCCCTGTCGCAGATGTCGCGTTGGGCT
>OMWF01000292.1 GCA_900314665.1 uncultured Actinomycetes bacterium | reverse complement strand
CCGACGAAGGGGTCGGTGATGGTCTTGAAGATGAACCCGCCGGGGCGGTCGTTCTCGTCGACCTTGATCTCGTCGCCGTTGGCCATCAGGAACGGGCCGTGGGCGTCGGGGGCGGGGAAGTAGTCCACGATGTCGTCCATGAGCGCGTTCACGCCCTGCTCGACGATCGTGGAGCCCACGAAGATGGGGACGAATATGCGCTGCGCGATGGCCTCGCCCAGCAGCGCCTCGAGCTCGGTCTGGCTGATCTCGTCGCCGTTGAGGTACTTCTCCATCAGGTCCTCGTCGGCTTCGCAGACAAGCTCGCAGAGGTGGTCGCGGGCATCGGCGGCCTGGTCTGCGTACTCGTCGGGAATCTCCTCGACGCGCTCCTTGCCGCCTTCGTCGTTATAGCGGGCCTTCATGCGCAGGATGTCGATGACGCCTTTGAAGTCCTCGCCCTCCCCGATGGGGATGTTGACGGCGCCCACCCGGTTGCCAAAGGCCTCCTCGAGCCCGTCCAGCGAGCTTTGGAAGTCGGCGTCCTTGCGGTCGATGTGGTTGATGAAGATGGAGCGGCAGATGCGCATGTTCTCGGCGGTGTGCCAGAGCTTGGTGGTCATCACCTGCACGCCGGTGGCGGCGTCGATCACAAAGAGCGCCATCTCGGCCGCCTGCATGGAGGCGATGGTGTCACCGAGAAAATCGGGGTATCCCGAGGTGTCCAGGATGTTGATCTTGTAATCCCGGTAGTGGACGGGGGCGATCGAGGTGGCGATGGTGAACTTGCGCTTCTTCTCCTCCGCGTCGTAGTCCATGTTTGACTTGCCGTCATGGGTGGTTCCCATGCGGCTCGTCTTTCCGGTCAGGTGGAGCATGGCCTCTGCCAGTGATGTCTTACCGGCACCGTCCTGCCCCACCAGAACTACATTACGGACCTTCTCAGCGGTAGGTGCAGCCATACCAGATCGCCTCCAAATAGCGGGTTAACATAACCTGCTGCCAGGCGTCGCGCGAGCCCCGGTCGTGCTGCGTCGGGGTGCGGACTCGCGCCACGCAGGGACGGCAGACGGTACCTCACATCTTCCGTCAACCACGTATTGGAGAACAATTCTTATCATGGGCATGATTGACTGGTACAATTCCACAGGTTAAGCACTCGGTGCATCGGCGCCTGCCGGCGCCGGGTCTACTTCGCACGCTCTTACGGAAAGGTGGACGCAACATGCCCCTCGGAACTCCGCTTTACACCCCCAGCTATATACCAACGGGCGATGAGATCGCCGTCTTCGATACCAGCGAGGGCACCATCCGCGTGCAGTTGGCGGGCAAGGACGCCCCCATCCACGTGGGCAACTTTGTCGAGCTCGCGCAGAAGGGCTTCTATAACGGCCTCAAGTTCCATCGCTACGTCCCCGGCTTCGTGATCCAAGGCGGCGACCCGCTGGGCAACGGCACCGGCGGCCCCGGCTACCGCATCAAAGGCGAGTGGACCACTAACCCGCACAACAGCCACGACGACGGCGCGCTGGCCATGGCCCGCTCGCAGATGCCCGACTCCGCCGGCTCGCAGTTCTACTTCTGCCTCGGCCCCCAGCACGGCCTTGACGGCGGCTACACCGTCTTTGGGCAGACCATCGAGGGCAAGGACGTCATCGCCAAGCTTCGCGTGGGGTCCACCATCAACTCCATCACCATCGAGAACGCTGCTCAGTAAGCGCTCACGCACGCACGGCAATACGAGCAGCATCTTCTGAGGAGGCCAACGTGGACCAAGCAGCATTTGAACGAGCACAGGAGCGGTACCGGGCAAAGGACTACGCCAGCGCCTATACCAGCTTCTCGGCCCTTGCCGCGGGTCCTCTGCAGCCAGGCGAAACTGGCGAGCTCTACCACATGATGGGCAACTGCCTGGTGCGCCTCAACCGGCAGGCAGAAGCGCTCGAGGCTTACCAGAACGCCCTCACCGACACCGCTTACGGCAAGCTCGGCGCCGTCAACTCCAACATGGGCATGGCGCTCATCGCATTGGGTCGCGACGAGGAGTCTCTCAAGTACTTCAACGCGGCGCTGTCAGACCCCAACTACGCCTCTCCGTACAAGGCGTTTTCGGGCATGGGATCGGCCCTCCTCACGCTGGGGCACCCGGCCGACGCCGGCATCGCCTATCGGCGCGCCGCGCTTGACGAGGGCAACCCCAACCCCGCAAAGGCCCTCATGAACCTGGGCATCTGCTTCATGGCGCTCAACCGGCCGGATGACGCCATCGAGGCGTACAGCACCGCGCTCGAGTTCGAGTCGCGTCCGGCATCCCGCAACCGGATCTGCGCAAACCTGGGCCAGGCGTACGTGGCCGCCGGCCGCAACATGGAGGCCATAACCGCCTTCGAGCAGGCCACGGCCGACGGCACGTACCGGCTGTCCTCGGCGGCTACCAGCGATTTTGCCCGGGCGCAGACGGCAGGCTTGACCGAGACGCAGGTCACCCCGGCCATGAGCGGCGGGCCTGCGGCTCAGCAGGGGAGCACCACCGGGTCTCTGCCGGCGGTCCAGATGCCCGAGTCCGAGTCCATCATCCCCTCGGCCGAGGACACCGGCTTCTTCACCATCACCGAGGAGCAGATCAAGGAGATGGAGCAGGCCCAGGTGGCGAGCGGCCGTCGGCATCGCCACACGGGCCTCAAGGTGTTCATCGTCATCTTGGTCATCGTGGTGGCCCTGCTCGGCGCCGGCGCCTACGCGGTGTTCAAGGGCTACGGCTATCCCAGCTCGCAGGAGGTGGTGTCGCAGCTCTTCGCCAATGCGGGGACCGATCAGGCGGCGGACGTCTGGGACAGCGCCGTCTCCACCCAGGACGTCACCCGGGCCATGGCTTCCATCGAGCCGGGATCCACGCCCTCCATCACCTCGATGGACAACTCGCTCACCTCGTCTACGGCGCACGTGACGGCGACCCTGCCCGAGGGCGGGAGCGTCTCGTACGACGTCGGCTTGGTGCGGTCGGGCCTAAGCTTCAAGGTCAACGGGGTGACGCTCACCTACGCCAGCATGTCTTAGCGTGGGGCGGGCAATGGGCCGCACCTCAAATCAGGTAACCGGCGGGCGCCAAGCCCGCCTCGCAAGCAAGGAGAAGGGTATCGAGAATGGCAGATATGAAGACGTACATCATGCTCAAGCCGGACGCCGTCCGCAATCGCCACATGGGTGAGATCATCAACCGCATCGAGCGCACCGGTCTGACCATCGAGCGCATGGTGCTCGAGATGGTCACCCCCGAGCAGGCCAAGGCCAACTACAAGGAGCATGAGGGCAAGCCGTTCTACGAGGGCCTGATCAAGTACATCACCTCGGGTCCCGTGGTCAAGATGGTCGTCTCCGGCCCCGATGCCCAGCCCATCATGCGCAAGCTCATGGGCGCCACCAACCCGGTGGAGGCTGCCCCCGGCACCATCCGCGGCGACTTTGGCGTTTGCATGGACGAGAACGTCATCCACGGCTCCGACTCTCCCGAGAGCGCCGAGCGCGAGATTGGCATCTTCTTCGCCTAAGGCGGCAGCCGCTGCATATCGCGCCGATGCGCGCCCGCCCTCACCCGGCGGGCGCGCTTTGCTATGGGCCCCTGCGGCCTTGACTGACCGACAGAGCAAAAACGGATTCATTGGGTTAACGAATGTGTCAAGTGACGGGGTAGGTGGCAGGGCGGTTAAGGCCCTGTGCTACACTGATTGTTCGCAGATGAGCGCCGGAGGCAGCTGGTTATAAGCTGCTTTGCCCGCTCTCAGAGACAGTGACGGCCGCTGCGGAGGCCTCTGCGGCGGCGCGAGTAGATAGGGAGCTGCCTGTGTCGCTTTTTGACCGGCTGTTTGATCGCTGGGGCTCCGACATGGCTATCGACCTCGGCACGGCTAACACCCTGGTGGCCGTGCGTGGTCAGGGCATCGTGGTCGAGGAGCCCTCGGTGGTTGCCATCGAGAAGAACGAGAACCGCGTCCTCGCCGTGGGCACGGACGCCAAGGAGATGCTGGGCCGCACCCCCTCCAACATCGTGGCCATGCGTCCGCTCAAGGACGGCGTCATCGCCGATTTCGACGTCACCGAGGCCATGCTCCGGTACTTCATCAACAAGGCGCAGCCCCGCCGTTGGCCGTGGCAGCCCAAGCCGCGCGTCGTCATCTGCGTTCCCTCCGGCGTGACCTCGGTCGAGAAGCGCGCCGTCTTCGAGGCCACCATCACCGCCGGCGCCCGTCAGGCCTTCCTCATCGAGGAGCCCATGGCGGCCGCCATCGGCGCTGAGCTGCCCGTCGAGAACCCCACCGGCTCCATGGTGGTCGACATCGGCGGCGGCACCACGGAGGTGGCCGTCATCGCCTTGGGCGGCATCGTAGTCTCCAAGTCGGTCCGCGTGGCCGGCGACGAGTTCAACGAGGCCATCATCGAGTACTGCAAGAACGCCCACAACCTGGCCATCGGCGAGAACACCGCCGAGAACATCAAGAAGGCCATCGGGTCCGCCGCCGAGCCTGACGACCCCGCCGACGAGAGCAGCGCCGAGGTGCGCGGGCGCGACAACGTGACCGGCCTGCCCCGCACCGTCATCCTGGAGTCCGAGGAGATTCGCCGGGCCCTCAAGAAGCCGGTCGACGAGGTGGTCAAGGCCGTCCGTGACGCGCTCGACGAGACCCCGCCCGACCTGGCCGCCGACATCATGGGTTACGGCATTCTCCTCACCGGAGGCGGCGGCCTGCTCAAGGGCCTCGACAAGCGCATCTCGTACGAGACCAAGGAGGTCTTCGTGTACGTGTCGCCCACGGCGCTCTACAACGTCGTCAACGGGTGCTCGCGTATGCTCGAGGTCTCCGACAGCCTGCGCCAGTCCTACACGCGCTCTCGATAGGAGAGCCGTAAGTGTCGCTCGCTCCGCTTTCTGACCAACGTCCCTCAGGCCCTGGCCGCTCTGGGCTCATATCGTTTGTCCTGGCCATCATCCTGTCGGTGGTCCTCATATCCGTGTGGGCCGGCGATGACGGCAACGGCCTGTTGCGCAGGGCCCAGTCGTCGTTCATGTCGGCCATCTCCCCGCTGACCCATCTGGGCACCGTGGTCACTCAGCCCGGGCGCAGCGCCTCCACCGCCCTCTCGGACGCCGCCGCCGGCGAGAGCCGCTCCCAGCTGGCTGCCGAAAACGAGCAGCTGCGCTCCCAGGTGGCGGAGCTGGAGGAGTACCGGACCGAGAACGACCGCCTCACGGCCCTGCTCAACCTGCGCGACCTCTACGGGCTGGATACGGTCACCGCCCGTGTGATCGGCCAGAGCGACGACACCTACAGCCGCACCGTCACCATCGATCAGGGCACTGACGACGGGGTGCAGGTGGGCATGCCGGTGATGAGTGTGAGCGGCCTGGCCGGACAGGTGGTCAGCGCCGGCAAGGGCTCGGCCCAGGTGCGCCTCATCACCGACTCGCAGTCCGGGGTGAGCGCCATGCTGCAAGGCTCGCGGGCCACCGGCGTGCTCTCCGGCTCATCCGACGGGCGGCTGCGGCTGCTGTACGTATCGCGCGCCACCGAGGTCAGCGTGGGCGATGTGGTCATCACGTCGGGGCTGGGCGGCATCTTCCCCAAGGGCCTGGTCATCGGCACCGTGGTGTCCGTCTCGGGCGCTGATACGGCCACCGACCACACCATCCTCGTACAACCCGTGACCACGGTCTCGTCGCTGGAGGAGGTCCTGGTCATCACCGGCGCATCCGCGGAGGTGGAGACCCCCACCGTCGAGCAGCTCCAGGAGGCCACCTCCATGGCGGGCACCACCGATCCTGCTGCCGCCGCCCTGGCGGCGAGCGCCGCGAGCACCGCCTCAACTACCAGCGCCGCGAGCACCGCCCCCGCCGCGCAGGCTGCAGGCACCTCGGGAGGTGGGGGCCAATGAGCGAGGACGCCGGCTTGTCCGTGGCCGATTGGGTGACTACCATCGTCTGCCTGCTGCTGCAGGTGCTGCTGGCTCCGCACATCGCCATCGGCGGCACCATGCCGCTCTTCCTGCTCGTTCCGCTCTTTTGCGTGGCGGTCAGCTCATCCATGACGGTGGCGGTGGTCTTTGGCTTCTTGCTGGGGTTCTTATATGACTTGGGCACCGGCGAGGCCATGGGCGTGATGTCGCTGGCCTTTACCGTGGCTGCCGCCGGGGTGCAGCTGTTGGGCGTCGACGGAGACGGGGCGGGGGTGAACCCCCTGGTCACCATCGCTGCCGTGGTGGTCGTCCAGCTGCTTCAGGGCATTCTGCTCGGCATTGCCGGGTATGCGGACTCGGCGGGGTACATCATCGTGCACTGCATTCTGCTGGGGTCGCTGTACAACGGAATCATCACCCTGGCGGGCATGGCTTTGATACGGGCCATCTCTAACCGCAAGGCCCCGGTGAACGGGCCGAGCCGACGGCTGCGCTAGGCGCCGGGGATGCAAGCGGCGCCTGCCGTGCCCGCTGACGTCGACCGATTCTCTCAAGGAGGTGAGCCAACATGGAGAGCGCCATCCAGACCGCTGTGGGCATCCTGCTCTTTGTGGTGGCCGCCTTGGTTGTGATCGTACTGGTGCGCACTGGCTACGAGCGCAACGGGGGACTCTACGCCGGCAGCCGCGCCAAGCGAGCCGCCTCATACGAGGAGACCAAGGGCAAGCGCAAGCGCTTCGGCGGCAGCGGGCTCACCTTCAACAGCCGAGCCGCCAAGCGTCAGGAGGCTTCCGAGGGTCCGGCTGACCCGCGCTCCCGCTATCTCATCCTGGGAGGCGTCATCGGAGCGGTTCTCGGCACGCTGCTGGTCAAGCT
>OMWF01000047.1 GCA_900314665.1 uncultured Actinomycetes bacterium | reverse complement strand
TGCGCAGGCAAGCGCACTTGTCGGATGACCTCGAAAGCACGTACACCCTCATGACCTCTCCCTCCGACGGTGGCGGGCAGAACCCCCTCCCGCATGATACCGACCTCGCGAGACAGGGGGAGCGAGCCCGAGACGGCTGGCACACGCCGCAGGTCGGGCGCGGGCGGGGCCACAAGAACGCAGGGTTCAGGCGCAGCCCCGCCCCAAGTTCGGCCTGACGGCACCCAGGCAGCACAAACCGTCTCCATTCCCGCTATCCTTGGATGAGCCCAAATCCATCGTTCAGTCGAGGATACCCCATGCCTATTGCCCAGCTTCGCACCCGCCGTCTCACCTTGCGCCAGATATGCGCGGAGGACGCCCCGTTCCTGCACGAGCAGTTTGGGCTGGACGACCAAATGCACACGTATACCGGTTGGAATCCGTATGCCACGCTGGAGCAGGCGCGCGCGACCGTCCAGACGCAGGTCGAGGAATGCGAATCCGGCCTCTCCTACTGCTGGGCGGTGGAGACGGACGACGAGCTTGTCGGCACCGTCAGCGCGTACGAGCTCGATCCCGCCCAGAGCAAAATCGAGGTCGGCGTCAGCATCATACGCTCCGCCTGGGGCCGCGGCTTTGCCACCGAGGCGCTCGCCTGTGCGCTCGCGTACCTGGCAGAGCAGGAGGGCATCCGGCACATCGTCGCCTGGGCGGCCTCCGAGAACATCGGGTCGCTCAAAGCCCTCACCAAGACGGGCATGCAGCAGACCTCGGTCGAGAAGAATGCGCTGCGGGTAGGAGACCAGACCTTCGACAAGGTCTGGTTCGAGTACCAGCGATAAGCCAGCGCCAAGAAGACGGAGAGCGGATGACCAGCGCAGATCGCAAGCGCGAGCTCAAGCAGCGCGCAGCCGAGTACAAACCGCAGATGGGCGTCGTGTCGTTTACCTGGCAGCCCACGGGCGAGGTGTTTCTCGCCGCCGCCAGCAACGTGCCGGCCTTTTTGAACCGCACGCGCATGCAGGCCGAGACGGGCACGCTGCGCAACAAGCGCTTCCAGCAGCTCTGGAACGAGCACGACGAGAAGTCTATGACGTATACCCTGGTAGAAGAGCTCGATTACCAGGACGGCGTCGACGATTACACCGATGACCTCAAGGTGTTGCTGGCAGCCTGCCTGGAGGCGCATCCAACGGCGCAGGAGCTGTGAGGCCGACGCTTCCGGGCAGCCAGTACAACCGCATGCCACGCAGGCGCCGGGGGTGTTCTCGTAGTGCCGACGAGCCAGGTCTGAAAGGTTGGCAACGGAAGGCGCTTCGGAGGCGGAATCAACCCGTGCGATGTTTGCCTCCCGGGGCTTCCGCCCAATCGAAGGCGCCTCCTCATGGAAAGAGCCCCGCAACCCGCCCGGTGCGGCAGCGGCCTTGATGCAAATATAACAAACAAGAGGTTTAGCCCCGCCGGGCCGTTTCCGTGCTGCAAATGTTGGCACGATGGCTCTGACGGCTGAAAGTTGAATCAGTTCAGCAGCCCGCCACTCCAACTTTTGACGGCTTTGGCCAGAGAACATTGTTATGTTGACGCTCCACTCCAACTTTTGACGGTTTTGGCCAAAGCTGGCGTCTCAAGAGGCGTCGTGGGGAGACATGCAATAACGCAGCCGCAGGTAGACACCTTGCAGGTCCGGTCGACCGCGCCGCGACGCGTCGGGCGCCTGGCCAAAGCCGTCAAAAGTTGGAGTGGCACCGGAAAACGCGAAGCTTTCTCCGGCGGGGGCCCGGCCGCGCGGGAACGCCTCCGGTAAAAGCCCAGGATCCGTATCGGCGGAGGCGCCCCAGGCCCGCCCCCCAGGGGTCCCGGGCTGAAAATCTTCGCGTATTGTTACATTTGCGACAGCGGGGAGCTACCGCGGAATGCGTCATCGTCCGCACGCGCCGACGTCAGGCTTCTCCGCCGCTCCAAACATTCATGCAACGAGCGCCAACTCCTCCCCCGGTACAGGCTCGCGCCGTGATACCGTTACGCCAAAAGCACCACAGCGCATCCAACGTCCAACAGACAAGGAGACCCGAGATGAGAAGGCACGTGGCAGGCAACGTCAGCTGGGTGGGGTACATAGACTGGGAGCTCGAGCGCTTCCACGGCGACGACTACTCCATCATGAACGGCTCCAGCCAGAACGCCTACCTGGTCGAAGAGGAGAAGACCGTCCTCATCGACACGGTCTGGACGCCGCATCGCTTTGATTTTGTGGAGAACCTCAAGCAAGAGATCGACCTCTCCAAAATCGACTTCATCGTGGCAAACCACGGCGAGTGCGACCATTCGGGCTCACTGACCGCCCTCATGGAGGAGATTCCCGACACGCCCATCTACTGCACGGAAAACGCCGTCAAGAGCATCGAGGGGCAGTACGGCAAGCGGGGCTGGAACTTCCGCACGGTCAAGACCGGCGATTCCATCGAGATCGGCAACGGCAAGAAGCTCATCTTCGTGGAAATGCGGATGCTGCACTGGCCGGACTCCATGGCGACCTTCCTGACCGGCGACGACATCCTCTTCTCCAACGACGCCTTTGGCCAGCACTACTCGGTTGAGGAGCTCTTCAACGACAAGGCCGACCAGTGCGTGCTCGAAAAAGAGGCGCTCAAGTACTTTGTGAACATCATCAACCCCTTTGCCCCGGTCCTGAAGAAGAAGCTGGTCGAGCTGGCAGGTCTCAACCTCCCCATCAAGATCATCGCCCCCTCGCACGGCGCCATCTGGCGCGACAACCCCGGCCAGATCGTCGAGAAGTACACTGCCTGGGCGGACGCCTACCAGGAGGACCAGGTCACAATCGCCTACGACACCATGTGGGAGGGCACGGCCAAAATCGCGCATAAGATTGCTGAGGAAATCGCCCGCCAGAGCCCCAATACCGTGGTCAAGGTCTTCAACATCTCGAAGTCCGACAAGAACGAGGTGATGACCGATGTCTTCAAGTCAAAGGCCCTCGTCGTCGGCTCCCCCACCGTGGGCAACAGCTATCTGTCGTCGGTAGCTGGCTGGCTCGAGTTCCTGAAGCAGCTCAAGTTCAAGAATAAGAAGGCCGCGGCCTTTGGCTGCTATGGCTGGAGCGGCGAGAGCGTCAAACTGCTGCAAGGCAAGCTGGCCGAGGCCGGCTTTGAGGTCATCGATGAGAACGTCCGCTCGCTCTGGAATCCGGACGAGGAGGACTTTGCCCAGATTCCGGCGCTCGTGAGCAGCCTTCTGGGAATCGACCCCAACGCCGAGGCGGCCGATGAGCAGCCCGCCGCAGAGACCGGCAAGATGAGCAAGTGGCAGTGCGGCCCCTGCGGGTACATCTACGACCCCGCAGTCGGCGACCCCGATAGCGGCATCGCCCCCGGCACCGCCTTCGAGGACCTGCCGGATGACTGGAGCTGCCCCATCTGTGGCGTGAGCAAGGACATGTTCAACAAGCTCGACTAGCACTTGGCGCCCGTCATCCGGCCCCGCGCGCAAACCGCCCCCGACCGCCCTGACAGGGAACCGGGGGCGGTTTTGTACGCCTGCCGTAATCGGGGCGGGATGGGGCCCGCACGGCTTCCGGCAAACCCCGCCCACACTTTCCTGTGATAGAGCGCATCTCCACCGCCCAAATGTAATAGACTCTTGCTTGCTGCGTTGGGCCCGCATGCTACGCACACATTCAATGCACACTACTTGGTTGGAGGAACGCATGTCGTATGTCGACGACGTCATCGCAGACGTCAAGAAGAAGAACGCTGACCAGCCTGAGTTCATTCAGGCCGTCACCGAGGTTCTCGAATCCCTGCGCGTTGTGGTCGAGAACGACGACCGCTATCAGAAGGCCGCTCTTCTCGAGCGCCTGGTCGAGCCTGAGCGCATCGTCATGTTCCGCGTGCCGTGGGTGGACGATAACGGCAAAGTCCAGGTCAACCGCGGGTACCGCGTGCAGTTCAACAGCGCCATCGGCCCGTACAAGGGAGGCCTGCGCTTCCACCCCTCTGTGAACCTCTCGATCATCAAGTTCCTGGGCTTTGAGCAGATCTTCAAGAACTCGCTCACCACGCTCCCCATCGGCGGCGGCAAGGGCGGCTCCGACTTTGACCCCAAGGGCAAGTCCGATAACGAGGTCATGCGCTTCTGCCAGTCCTTCATGACCGAGCTGCAGCGCCACATCGGCGCCGACACCGACGTCCCCGCCGGCGACATCGGCGTGGGTGGCCGCGAGATCGGCTACCTGTTTGGCCAGTACAAGCGCATCCGCGACGTCTACGAGGGCGTGCTCACCGGCAAGGGCCTGTCCTACGGCGGCTCGCTGGCCCGCACCCAGGCCACCGGCTACGGAGCGGTCTACTTCACCGAGGAGTACCTCAAGAGCGTCAAGAACGACTCGTTTGAGGGCAAGACCGTGGTGGTCTCCGGCGCCGGCAACGTCGCCACCTATGCGATCGAGAAGGCGGAGCAGCTCGGTGCCAAGGTTCTGACCTGCTCCGACTCCACCGGTTGGATCTACGATCCCGACGGCATCGACGTCGAGGTCCTGAAGGACGTCAAGGAAGTCAAGCGCGCTCGCCTGACCGAGTACCAGAAGTGCCGCCCCAACTCCGAGTACCACGAGGGCCGCGGCGTGTGGCAGATCAAGTGCGACATCGCCATGCCCTGCGCCACCCAGAACGAGCTGTTCCTCGATGACGCCAAGCAGCTGGTCGCCAACGGCTGCACGGTCGTGACCGAGGGCGCCAACATGCCCACCACCCTGGAGGCGACCCAGTACCTGCAGCAGAACGGCGTGGCGTTCTTCCCCGGCAAGGCTTCCAACGCCGGCGGCGTGGCCACCTCCGCGCTGGAGATGAGCCAGAACTCCGAGCGCCTCTCCTGGAGCTTTGAGGAGGTCGACGCCAAGCTCAAGGGCATCATGCAGGGCATCTTCCACGCTGCCGACGATGCCGCCAAGGAGTACGGCCGCGAGGGCGACTACGTCGCCGGTGCCAACATCGCCGGCTTCCTGAAAGTCGCCGACGCAATGCTTGCTCAGGGTATCTGCTAACAAACGACGTCCCACATCGGGCACCCTTCCAAACGCCCCGGCTGCGACTCGCTCCAGCCGGGGCGTTCTCTCGTTCTCAAGTAGGCGGTCACAGACCGGCGCCCTACGCGGCGACGCGGTCCATCTGCCGCGGATGTGTCACGAATGTAGAGATGGGACAGGATGTTCCGCTTCGGGCGCACTTCCCTGCCGCAGATGTCGGGTTGGGACATGCCAGGGGGCTCGGCCGAAGGCCCTCTGCCAAGAAAACCCCAGTTCGCACTTGCCGGGAAGGGCTCAGATGCCCCGTCCAAGGCCACCAACAGACCCAAAATCATGTCCCATCTCTACATCTGCGACACGGCGCGCCAGGCACGGCCTCTACCTGACCCGAGATGTTTTCCGGCCCCTCGGGTGCCGCGAGCTTGCACTCTGGATATCGCAGCTCGTAAGGGGTTGGTCATCTGCACGCTTCCCTGCTCTCGGATTGCATATAGAGCACGCGCCTGAGTCTGGTCCTGGCCCTGAGCCTGGCCTGATACCCCGTTTCAACACCCCGCTCTATCGGTGCCCTGCGTCCATCGCCGGCTAGAACGACAGGGCCGATGGGTGATAATGGAGTCCGGTGCCTGCGCAGGGGGATTGCACGGGCGAGAAGACCAGGGGCGCGCATCCGCGCGGGATGAAGTGCGGCCGGTCCGTCCCGTGCGACCGACCGCGCAGACGCCGCCCCATCAGGCGCCCCGTCCCGGGAAAGGCTCTGCTCGTGGAATCATTTGAACTCATCCTCATCCTCCTCGCCTGCGTGATCATCGCCTCGGTGCTGGAGCAGGTGATACGGCGGGTGTCACTGCCGCTGGTGCAGATCGCGATCGGCCTGGTGGCCGCCCTGCTGGTCCCGCACGTGGCGGAGGTCCACATAAAATCCGAGCTGTTCCTGGTGCTCTTCATCGCTCCCCTGCTGTTTAACGAGGCACGCGAGTCGAGCAAGCGCGAGCTGTGGGACAACCTGCCCTCGATTCTCTCGCTGGCCATCGGCCTGGTGGTCATCACCGTGCTGGTGGTGGGCTTTGCGCTCCACTGGATGGCCCCCTCGATTCCGCTCGCGGCGGCGTTTGCCTGCGCGGCGGCGCTGGGCCCCACCGACGCCGCGGCCGTGGGCGCGCTGGGCTCCACCGTGAGCCTGAGCAAGCGGCAGAAGGTGCTTTTGTCGGGCGAGTCGCTCATCAACGACGCATCGGGCGTGGTCTGCTTCCAGTTTGCCATCGCCGCCGCCGTGACCGGTGCGTTCTCCCTGGTCGACGCCAGCGTCACCTTTGCGATTCTCTTCTTTGGCGGCATCGCCTTTGGCATCGCGGCGGGCTTTGCGGCGTTTTTCAGCATGGCCTTCCTGCGCATGCGCGGCTTTGAGAACAACGTGGTGCACGTGCTCTACGAGGTCTTCACCCCGTTTTTGGTGTTCTTGCTGGCCGAGGCCATCGGCGTGAGCGGGATCCTGGCCGTGGTGGCGGCCGGCCTGGTGATGGCGCGGCACACCTCGAGGCTCACCACCACCTCCCAGGCACGGCTGAACCTGGTCTCCAACGGGTTCTGGGAGATCATCGTCTACCTCATCAACGGGGTCATCTTCGTGCTGCTGGGCATGCAGCTCCCCCAGGCCATGTCGCCCGCCATCACCGAGGGCTACGGACCCGGGCTTCTTATCGGCGTCATCCTGGTGGTCACCCTGCTGGTCATGCTGGTGCGCTTTGTCTGGGTCTCGGCGACCGAGCTGGCCCATCGCGATAAGCAGACGGGTGCGCGGGGCAGCGCCCATGTGCACAAGACCCTCAAGGACGCCCTGGTCACCACCATCGCCGGGCCCAAGGGAGCGGTGACGCTGTCGATCATCCTCACCATCCCGCTCACGGTCGAGGGCGGCGCCGCCTTCCCTGAGCGCAGCTTCATCATCCTCGTCACCGCCGGCGTCATTCTCTGCACCCTGGTCATTGCCGACCTGACCCTGGCCCGGCTGTCGCCGAGCAAGCACGTCGGCGCCACCGAGGAGGAGATCGGCCGGGCCGAGGTGACGGTCCTCCAGAACACCATCGCGGAGCTCGAGTCCAAAATCGCCCAGGGCACGCACCCCGAGTTCGAGCCGGCCACCCGGGCGGTCTGGGCCGGCTACCGCGTCCGCCTATTTAGGGCCCAGCTCGACCTGAGCGGCTGTGGCGACATCAAGGCCCGCCTCATCCAGGAGACGTACAAGGTGCAGCAGAAGCGCGCGGAGGAGCTCGAAGCGCAGATAGTCGCACACGTCTCGCCCAAGGAGGCTGCCCCCTACTACGACCTGCTGCGCCGGGTGCGTGGATCGGTGGGCTACTACGACCAGGGGGTTCGCATCGGGCCGCGGGGTAGCGGGCTGCGCAGCAGGTTCCACATCTGGAGGCAGCGGATCGAGCCGCAGAAGGTGACCTCCGAGAAGGCCGAGCTCATGTACTACCAGACCTGCCTCTTTGCCATCGAGCTCGAACGCGTTGCCATCGAGTACCTCGAGGGCGTCGAGGCCGCATCCGACGAAGAGACCGCCCGCGTGGCGCGCGTGTGCATCGAGGAGCACCAGGGCACCATGCAGGCCTTGGAGGAGCGCGTCGGCTACACGGGCGAGCAGCCCGGCGTCGATGCCGGCCGGCTCTTTGACTCCAGCAGCGTCATGCTCAGCGAGAAGTTCAAGCTGATGAGCGAGTACATGGACATGGTCGCCGCAGGCGCCTTTGCCGTCGAGTTGGACAAGATCTCCGAGCTGCAAACGCAGGGGGTCATCGGTGACGACATCGCCCAGCAGCTGCGCCAGAACGTCTACGTCCTCCAGATGAACGCCGAGAGCGCGTGACAGAG
>OMWF01000118.1 GCA_900314665.1 uncultured Actinomycetes bacterium | reverse complement strand
CGGCGGGGATCGGGCCGTGGGGGCGTCCGCCGGACTTCGACCGCTCGCAGTGGGCTGGGCCGGGAGCGCCCCCGCCGGGCTCCGCCCGCTTGCGGCGGGCGGGCGTGCCCACCCCTCCAGCGGAGGGTTGCGCGGTCCTGCATATATCGCAGGGTATATGCGGATTCGTGCATAGGATCTCAAAGCGCCCATTTCGAGGCACCTCTTCTTTTTTGAGGCCCCTCGGGGCGTCTTTATCGAAAGTATTCAAAGATGCAGACCCAGATGGGTGAGCTCGGCTACGACAACGTCTTCATCGGCATCGTCGAGGGCAAGCCTGTCAGCACCTCCTGCGAGGCTGTCATCAAGGCCGTGCACGACGCTGGGTACACCAAGGTCGTCCTGCGCCCGCTGATGGTCGTTGCCGGCGACCACACCAACAACGGCATGGCCGGCGATGACGCCGACTCCTGGAAGAGCCAGTTCACCGTCTCGAACTACTTCACGGACGTCGACTGCCAGATCGCCGGCCTCGGCGAGATCCCCGCGATCCAGCAGCTCTACGTGGCCCACACCGCTGCCGCGATTAACAAGGCGTAGGCTGCAAGTCCGCTGAAGCGGCAAGCGTAAAAAGCTCTAGAGGGGAGGGGCTACCTGACGGCCCCTCCCCTCTGCTGTATTGCACTCGTGGTGAGCGGGGCGGTTTCTGGCAACGCCTCAGCTGATTGAGATTTCTGACGGGTCAGGTTTCTGACGCAGATGTCGGGTTTGACATGATTTAGCCGCCGGCAACCCCTCTTTTCTGGCAAATGTCGGTTTGTGAGATGGTTTTGGGCTACTCATGCACTTGTCGTCGGAGGAGCGCAGGACACAGCCGAAAAGCACCCTCCCGAATGGCGAATAATGGTCGCAGATGATGTCACAACCCGACACCTGCGACGTGGACGCTTCCGCGAGCTGCAAAATCATGTCAAAACCCGACAGTCGCGTCACGGCCCGGAGCTGATGATTCCCGGCGTCGCCGCGGGATCAGATCGGGTCCTGACCGCGACGGCCGTACAATGGCTGGTAACGGGTTTTGGCGGGATAGTCAGGGCAGAGCCTATTCGGGGCTTGTATACTAATCACCAAAACAGCCTGGCACTTGAAGGGCTGTGGCAACATGCCCGTTGCGGCCCTGCAGTTCTTGCTAACTCAGCATCTGCCTGCGGGGATGGACAAGGGAACCGGGTGCAAGTCCCGGGCGGTGCCCGCCGCTGTGAGCGCGGAGCCGCACGTCGAGAAGGCGAAAGCCGGTCACTGGGGCGCGCAAGAGCGTCGGCCCTGGGAAGGCTCCGACGGTGCGGCGTGGGGGAGAATCTTCTTCTCCAGATGCGCAAGCCAGAAGACCTTCAAGGGGCATGCAGACAGCGGCAGACTATCGCGGTCTGCGGCAGGTCGCGGAAAATGCGGGCCGCGGCGGGAGGAACCCCGTCGCGGCCCATTTGCGTTTGGATGATAGGCCCTAAGCGGGCAGAGATGTGAAGAGGTGAGGTGCATGACGGCGGAGGAGCCGAGGAGCGCAGGCAGGGTCGCCATGGTGGCGTCTGTGCTGGTGTCGGTCATGCTCGCCTTTGCGCTCATGCCTCATGCGGCGCTGGCGGACACCTCGTACCAGGCTTCTGATGACGAGGCGGTGGCTCAGGTGGCGGAGCTCGTCAAAGCCCTGCCCGCGGTCGACGAGCAGACCGTGGCCGATAACGACCAGGTCTCGGCGGCGCAGGCGGCCTACGAGGCCCTGAGCGCCGATGACCAGGCGGCGGTCGACGCTGCCGTCGAGCGCGACGGCCAGCCACTGGGGCGCGACGGCCAGTCACTAGGGCGCGACCTCGAGACCGCGGTGTGGAATATGCGCACCCTCATGCCTATCGAGGACACCACCACAACGCTGCCCGCAGGGACGTACAGCGCCTCTACCACGCCCGCTCTGAGCTCCAGTTACAGCAAGGGCAAGAGCACGTCTGGGCGCGACCGCCCGTGGAGCGTGAGCAGCGTTACGGTCCATGACGACGGCACCGTCACAGCCACCATCACGGTTGAGAGCAAGACCTACTCTCAGATCCGGGTGGGCGGTCAGACATACGAGAACACCGCCGCCTCCGGCCAGAACTGCACCTTCGAGAACGTGCCCATCAAGCTCAACACTACCTTCTACCTGCTGGGATACTCATCGAGCATGCCGCGGCCCATCGCCTTCTCGGTCACCACCAGCATCGATGAGTCGGCTGAACCGTCTGAGTCTGCAGCCGATAAGGTCAAGGCCCTCATCGGGGCTCTGCCCAAGGACCCCTACAAGGTCACCGCTGACGATGCCCAGCAGATCAATGCTGCTAACGAGGCATTCAACGCGCTCTCCGAACAGGATCAGGAGATGCTCGATACCGACAGGTGCTACGGAGAGCAGTCTTATGGGCGAGTCTTGGAGTCCGCACTCTGGGCGCTCTGGTCCCTCAATGTAGTCGATAGCAGCACGAGCCTGCCGGACGGGACGTACACCACGCAGGTGTCGAGCGAGTCAAGCATGGGTAAGAGTCCGTCACAACGCAAATACCCCTGGAAGGTCGAGAAGGTCGTGATCTCGGGCGGTAAAGCTACCGCAACCGTGTCTCGCATCGGCGGGAACACACCGATGAGAAGCCTCAAGGTGGGGGGGCAAATCCACAACAACATAGACTCCGGCAGAGGGTCGACCTTTGAGATTCCCATCAACCTTAACGCTACCATGTACTTCTCAGTGCTCTCTTCGCAGGGCAACGATGAGACTGCTGCCATTGCCATCAAGCTCACCACCTCCATTGCCGCCGATGCGCAGCCTGATGCACCAACGCCGGCAGGAGGCGATGACAACGGTGGCGGCTCTGCCGACAACAACGACAACGGGGGCTCCAGCGGTTCGGGCGCTGGCTCTACCACTGCGGCCACGAGCAATGGGGGCTTGGCCGATACGCTGGGCACAGCGCTCACCAACGGGTCGTTAGTGGGTGCCGAGTCGCTTGCCAGTGGGGATGCCTCCGCTGCAACAGCGGACGGCGACAAGGCTGCTGCCTCCGCAAACCCCACAAAGATGATGGAGGCGGCCGCTAGTTTGCAGCAAGCCAAGAACTCCTCGGTCGAGAGCTCGCCCGCACAGGTGCTGACCGTCATTATCGCGCTCGTGGCAGCTGCGTGCGCGGGCGCTGTCTGGTTTGTGCTCGTGTTTGCTAAGCGGGAGCAACAGTGACGGCGCGGATGCGGACAGATTGCAAGCGCAGCGCGATGGCGCAGATAGCGGATCTACTGCTGGCCTTGGCGGCGGTAATCGCGCTTGCGTTGGCCTGTCCGGCATACGCGTTTGCCACCTACAAGGACGTCACCCAAATATACTACGTAGACAATAAAGATGATCTCGTGGTAAATGCGAGTGAGGGTCTACAAGCGCAGGGCCTCACCATGTACGACAGCACCGTGCCGGGGTCGCAGATCCCTGACGGTACCTATACAGTCCCTGCGTTTACCTCGTCGAGTATGTGTCGATTTTACGCGACTGAGGAGGATGCCCGCACCCAATCCAACGCCAACCGGGTCACTATCACCGTCTCCGGGGGCACCATCACCGCCACTTTCTACCTTACCGGTGCCTATATTGCCATCTACCTGGGCGATGCCGACACTGCCGCCCAGCTTGGTGCCGAGGCTAGCGCCGACGGCCTGACCCCCTCGTCTGCCTATCAGGTGGACGATAACCTTGGTAAGGATTCCGGTCACGGTCCCTTCACGGTGCAGGTGGCATCGCTTAACAGCACGTTCGTCTTTTCAGCTTTCAACGGTGGTAGCCAGGGGATTGAACGTGGCGTGTGGTGGGGTCGCAGCGCGTCCATCATTGCTAGCACCGCCTTCGTGGAGTCCATCGGAGGCACTACGCCCGAGACGCCCACGACGCCCTCTGAGGACGACCCCGGCACCGCCGGTCAGGGCGGCGCCGACCCCGAGCAGGAATCCGAGCTTGAGG
>OMWF01000089.1 GCA_900314665.1 uncultured Actinomycetes bacterium | reverse complement strand
TCGATAGGCTCATGGAACGGCTCGGTAAAGGTCTTGCTCACCAGCAGTGCAAAGTTGGTGTTGACGGTCTTGAGCTGCTCGGACTTGTAGGCGTGGCCGTTGACCACCGCCAGGTGGTCGTCGTAGTACTCGGTCGCCACCCGTCCCGAGGGGTTGGTGCAGAAGGTGCGCACCCGGTCGTCGAAGGTGGGGGTGTAGTAGACGAGTTTTGCCTCGTAGAGACTCTGGTTGATGAAATCCACGATCTCGTCGCGGACCTCTACGCGCACGCCCACGTCCACCTGCCCGGACTCGGCGGCAATGCCGTGCGCCACGCACATCTGGCTGAACCAGTCGGCGCCGTCGCGGCCCACTGCGGCAATGACCTCCGGTGCCCAGACAGTCTCGCCGGTGCTGAGCACAACCCCAGTGATCTGGTCGTTTTCTACTGTGAGATCGGTCACGGTGGTGCGGAACCGGATTTCGACGCCATGCTCGATCAGATGCTCCTGCAGCTCGGCGTAAATCTTGGCACCCTCCTCGGTGCCCAGGTGTCGGATGGGGCACTCGATGAGCTTGAGATTGGCGGTGATGGCGCGGCGGCGAATCTCGCGCACCTTTGCCTCCTGGCCCTTGCCCCAGACGTGGGGATCGGCGCCGAAGCTCAGATAGATCTGGTCGGAGTCCCTCATCAGCTGCTGCGCGGCCTGGTAGCCCACCAGCTCTGCCAGATTGCCGCCCACGTCAGGCGAGAGCGAGAGCTTGCCGTCCGAGAAGGCTCCAGCCCCGCTGAAGCCGGTGGTGATGGAGCACGGCGTGCAGCCGTGGCAGGTGCCGGTGGTGCGCATGGGGCAGATGCGCTTCTCGATAGGGCGGCCCTTCTCGAGCATCAGGACCTTGATGTCCGGGTCGGAGTTGACCAGCTCGTAAGCGGCGAAGATGCCTGAGGGTCCGGCACCGATGATGATGACGTCATAAGGTGAGGCAGATGCGTTCATGGGCGGTCCTTTGTCGGCGTGGATGGGCGCGCGGGGCGGCGTGCCTACAGGTCCCACCAGATGATAGCGGCACGGGACTCGATGCAGAACTCGATGCCGCCATTCTTTGCAGTCAGGAAGGGAGTGCAGTTCTCCATTACCCGGTCCTCGTGGCCGGCGGAGCGCTCGGGCTTGAGGCCGCAGAGAAACGCGCGGGCCTCGGCGTGCGAGGTGAAGGTCCTACGCCAACGCTCGGGGAGGATGCGCGCGTTGGGCATGAAGCCGGCGTCGTGCGCCAGCGTCATGAGCTCCAGGTAGGTGGGCCTGCTGGGGGAGCCGGCGAGGTTCTCGGATGCATCCGTGCCGGCGGCATCCGGGGCGGGGCAGCCGTCGTAGATGATGTCGATGAGCTGCGGGATGAAAGGAGCGTCAGCCATGACCTGCAACACGACCTTGCGGTTGGCCAGGGCCGAGAGCTTTGCGGGGTTGCGCATGGCGGGGTTGCGCAGGGCGAGCACCACGTCGTGCTTCTTCATGTTTTGGCCGGGGAGTACGCTCTCCCAGCCCATACGCCTGAAGTCGATGTTGGAAAGGTTGCGCTTGGAGGCGTTTTGGCGGGCGGCGGACAGCATGCGCTCGTCCTTGTCGAAGGCGGTTACCTTGCGTGCCAGCTGGGCGGCCACGATGGTCTCGCGCCCCGGGCCGCAGCAGGTCACCAGCACCGAGTCGTCCCGCTGCAGGCCGGCGGCTTCCAAGAAGGTCTTGGTGTCCGCCAGCTCCATAAAGGTGAACTGGTCGTACCAGCTAATATCGTCAAACTGCTCCCGTGCATCCGACATGCGTTATTCCCCGTTTCTGGACGGCGTCCCGCGCCGAACCGTTCCATCGTGCCGCAGTCGCTTGTCTCTATCGTCGCTCCAGATATAGTAGCGTCCGCGTGGTGCGGTGCATCCCGAGGACGCCGGCTGGCGTCTAGCGTGGCAGCCTCCGGTAAGCGGTTTCTGCGGGGCGTAGCCGCGTACACGAAAAGGTTGAGATTGTGCAGGCGCACAAGGGTGTTTGCCCTCGGCACGCTACACTGGAACATGACAGAACCAGAGTGGAAGCGAGGCGTCGCCGAGCGCGGACTGAGGCGGGGCATCACCCACGCTGCAACGTGGCAGAACCAGAGCGGGCGAGAAAGGCGTTGGCCATGGCGTATAAGGAGCATGAGATGCTGGGCGTGCTGAGGGTGCTGCGTCGCCAGATGCAGGAAGCGCTGGCAGACGAGCCGGTTGCGGGCG
>OMWF01000133.1 GCA_900314665.1 uncultured Actinomycetes bacterium | reverse complement strand
GACCTCCTCGAGCAGCGGCAGCGAAAGCGCCAGCTGGGCGTCGCTCGGTTTGCCGCGGGCCATGTTGAGCTTGAGCCCCTTGGCTTTAAAGGCCTGGTATTTCTGCTGCAGCTGAGCTTCGAGGGCGCGCAGGTCCTCAGTGCCCAGCTGCTCGTACGGTGTGATGGTCATAGGTGCTCCTCGCTGCGCTCGATTCTCAATACAGGACCTTCTTAGCCTACTACGTTGCACCCCGCTGCCAGTTAGAACGCCGGCCAGCGCCCAATAGCAAGCGGCGCCGCCGGAAATCCCGGCGGCGCCGCATGACGTACGCTCTGACAGATATGCCAGCGTTACTTCTGGTGAGCAGCCATCCACTCGTCAGAGTAGGCGTCGATCTCCTTGTCGATGGACTCGTAGACGCCCTTGAAGGTGGAGACGTTGAGGCCCTGGGACTGGCAGGGGATGTAGCCGCGTCCGCCATACTTGTCGACGCTCTCGCGCACGACCTTGCGGGTGTTCTCCTCGGTCCAACCCTCGTAGTCGACAAGGGCGGAGTCGACGCCGCCCATGATGGAGATCTGGGGGTTCTCGTCGAGGATCTTGCGGATGTCGTTGGTGCGCATGGCGCCCTGCCACACGTCGATGCCCATCTCGATCATGTCGGGGACGAGGGTCTCGGCGTAGGAGTCGGAGTGGTGGACGATGATCTCCACGCCGCGCTCTTTCCAGTGGCCGTAGAGCAGCTTATACGGCTCGAGGAAGAACTCCTCAAACATCTCGGGACGCATGAAGGTCGAGATCTGGGTGCCCCAGTCGTCGTGGTGCAGCATGGCGTCCGGATGGATGTGATCGCAGATCACGTCGCAGCACTGCAGCTCCCACTCGGTGATGTACTTGATGAGGTCGTGCATGTCCTCGGGGTCCTCGTAGAAGGCCATGAGGGCGTTGGAGATCTCCATCAGGTAGTGGCACTGCTCAAAGATGCCGGGCGCCATGAACGGGGTCACGTACTGCTCGTTGCGGTCGATCTTCTCGACCTCGGCCTGGCAGGCCTCCCACTCGGCCTCGGGATAGTGCAGCACATCGGGGGCGTGGACCTTGTCGCGCCACTCCTCGATGTCCTCGCAGACGATAAGGCCTGGCTTGTGCACGGGGAAGGCGCCGGGCTGGCCCTCGGCCCAAGAGACGGTGACGCCCCAGTTGTTGACCTTGTTGAGCTCGCCGGGCTTGGGGTTGTTGCGATGGCGGTACTGCGGATGGAAGACCACGGCAAACGGCTCGTACTGCTTGACCAGTCGCTCGGGGTGTCCGTCCGGCTTGATGGTCTCAAGGAAGTTCTGCTTTGCGGTGAGCATGCATACTCCTTCTGGTAGGGGGAGCCCGCATGGGGCCACCTGCGCCCCCAGTCGCACAAGAGGCCCTCGGCTCCCTGCCCTCTCTTGAAAAGCATCCTTAATCTTACTCGCGTTATTTAACAGGCCGGTAGCACGGTTGGCACCTCTTCATTTATGAAGTCATTCATTTTTTTGTTGCTCAGAAGGGGTGTCGGGCGGACTGCAGCTCGTGTGGCCCCAGCAGCAAAGGAGGGCGCCGGTTTGCGCCGGCGCTCTCCTTGACAGGGGTTTGATGCGGTTTTCGCAGGACCAAGCGCCTTACGCCAGGCCATGCTCCTTCCAGTAGATGGGGCTGTAGTCATCGAGGACCTTGTTGACCTCGTCGTAGACGCCCGGGAAGGTGGAGCCGGGACCCCCCTGGGTCAGGCAGGGGATGTAGTAGTGGCCGTTGTTGCCGTATTTATCGCACTGCGAGACGACGTAGTCGTGAACCTCTTCCTTGGTCCAATCGGCCTTGTCGAGAACGGCAGAGTCGATGCCGCCCATGCAGGTGACCTTGCTGCCCCACTCGTCCTCGATCTTGTTGATGTCGTTGGTGGTCATAGTGCCCTGCCAGACATCGATGCCGATCTCGGCCATATAGGGAACGAGGGTCTCGGCGTAGGAGTCGGAGTGGTGGACGATGACCTCCACGCCGCGCTCCTTCCAATATCCGTAGAGCTCCTTGTAGGGCTCGAGGTAGAACTCGGCCCACATGTCGGGGCTCAGGAACGTGGAGATCTGGGTGCCCCAGTCGTCGTGGTGGAACATGGCATCCGGGTGGATGTGGTCGCAGGTCTGCTCGGCAACCTTGAGCTCCCACTCGGTGATGTACTTGATGAGGTCGTGCATGTCCTCGGGGTCCTCGTAGAAGGCCATGAGGCAATTCTTGATCTCCATCAGGTAGTGGCACTGCTCAAAGATGCCGGGAGCGTACATGGGAGCCACAAAGTACTCGTTGCGGTCGATCTTCTCGACCTCGGCCAGGCAGGCCTCCCACTCGGCCTCGGGATAGTCCAGGACGGGGGCGTGGACGGTCTCCTGCCACTCCTCTACGTCGGGGCAGACGATGGTGTCGGGCTTGTGCACGGGGAAGGCGCCGGGCTGGTCCTCGCCAAAGGAGACGGTGACGCCCCAGTTGTTGACCTTGTTCATCTCGCCGCGCTTGGGCTGGTTGCGATGGTTCCAGATGGGGGTGCGGATGAGCTTCATGAACTCGTACTGCTTCACAAAGCGATCGGGCTTGCCACCATGGATGGTCTCGAGAAAGTTCTGCTTGGGGGTGAGCATTGCTTGTTCCTTTCTGACTGCCGGCTTCCTGCGCCGCAAGGGCGCCTTGCCTTCCAGGCCCGCTCGTTAGCTCCAGCGCCAGGGCCCAGGACGCTGTGCACATACGCATAGCTAAGAATAGCCGCGTCGCCGGCGTATTTATCGCTTTAGAGCAAAACATATTGTTTGAGGTGGCACAAAAGGTATTTGGTTCAGCCAGAGCCAACGCCTAGCGCTGCGTGGCCGAGTCTCCGGCACGCCGCCAGGCGCTGGTCGCGTACTCCACGGCGTTGAAGGCCTCGTAGAAGATGATGCCGAGAATCGCCATGGCGATGATTCCGGCAAACATGGCCGCGTAGTTGAGCATGCCCCAGGCGTTCATGATGTACCAGCCCAGGCCCGTGGTGCCGGCGATGGACTCGGCAAAGAAGAGCACGGCGATCGAGGTACCCGTGCTGATGCGCAGCGAGGTGAAGAGGCTGGGGAGCGTGGCTGGCAGCACCACGTGACGGAACACGTCCCAGCCGCTGCCGCCCAGAGAGCGGACCGAGACGACGGCCGTCTGGGGTACCGCCTTGCCCGCGTCGCGCATGGTCATCAGCACCTGGAAGAATACCGTGAGGGCGATGAGCGCCACCTTGGGCGCCCCGCCCAGCCCAAAGAGCACGAGCAGGACCGGGAGCAGCACGATCTTGGGAACCGGATAGAGCAGGTACATGATGGGGGCCAGCACTGCGTCGACCCGTGAAGAGCGTCCCGAGACGAGCCCGAGGGGAGCCGCCAGACCTGCGCCGATGAGCATGGCGACACACACCCGCCAGGCGCTGATCGCAAACTGCGGGGCAATGACGGCCGCCTGGGCGCCAAAGGTCTTGATGGCGGAGACGGGCTCGGGCAGCGCAGGGCTGCCCACCGCCAGGGAGGAAATCCACCAGCCGGCCATGATGAAGACCACGGCCCAGAGGTAGCCGAGAAGGCGCTTTGACGCGCGGCGCATCAGGACTCCTCCTCCTTGGCAAGAGCGCGTTCGAGAAGTGAGCGCACCTGGCGCCCGACCTGGCCAAACTCCGCGCTTGCGCGATAGGCTTTCCGCCCCATGCCAGGATTGTCGACGATGCCGGCGATGCGCCCCGGACGCGGCGTCATCACCACGATGCGCCGCCCCAGAAAGACCGCCTCGTCGATGGAGTGCGTGACCAGGACCGAGGCGTAGCGCCGCTGCTGCTGGAGCTCGAGGAGCACCTGCTGGAGGGCTTCTCGGGAAAGGGCGTCCAGGGCCGAGAGGGGCTCATCCATGAGGAGCAGGTCGGCATCGAGGGCGAGCGCCCGGGCGAAGGCCAGGCGCTGCCGCATGCCGCCGGAAAGCTCGGAGGGGTAGCGGCGCTCGAAGCCGGCAAGCCCCACCTGGGCCAGCGCCCGGCGCGCCCGGTCGCGGCGCTCGGCGCGCGGCAACGAGCGGAGGGCGAGCCCCAGCTCGGCGTTCTTCTCGACAGTCTTCCAAGGCAGAAGACCCAGGTCCTGGAGGATGAGCGAGGTGGCGGAGCGCGGACCGGTCACCTGCCGGCTATCGATCAGGACCTGGCCGGAAGTGGGGGACAGCAACCCGGCTGCCAGTTTGAGCAGAGTGGACTTGCCGCAGCCGGAGGGTCCGATGATGGCGATGGGCTCGCCGGGGGCCACTTCGAGCGAGATCCCGTCGAGGGCGGTGAGATCGCCCTCATCGGTGCGGTAGGCGACTCGGGCATCTGCGAAGCTCAGGTGTGCGCCGGTCATGCCCGGTCCTCCTGGTCGGCTGAGCCTTTCTGGGAATCCGGCGCCTGAGGGGCCGGCTCCGCAGGTCCTACGGGTTGAGCGGGCTCTACAAGGTGCAGGGCAGGATAGCCCTGGTGGTCCTGCGCCGTGCGGTTCGGATCGGGAGAAGCGGGCTCCGGTGCGGGCCTCGCGGCGACCGCGACCTCGGGCCCGTCTGAAGAAGGCTCGGTGGCGGCGCATTTCTCGGATGCCTGCGCAGGGGCGCTCTCCCCAGCTCCTGCCGCGACGTCCCCCTGCTCCGGACTCTCTGCGGGAGCTGTCGCGGGCCCTTGGCCCTGGCCTGCCTCCTCCTGCTGCGCGCGATCGGCCCTCTTGCGCAGCGGATGGCGATGGCGGACGGTGCTGCGCTCCTCGTACGGCTCTTGTCTGCGGCCTGACGTGCGATGGCGCGTCTTTGACGGAGAGCCCTCCTCGGCCTCGGCCTTCGCCTTGCGCAAGCTCTCGAGCACGCGCGCCTGCTGCTGGCGTTTGCCGCGCGCCAGGGAGTACACGATGGCGACGACCGCGTACGCGAGCGCCAGCCAGCCGACGACCTGCACGCTGCTGATGAACCACGCGCCATGCTCGGTGGCCGTCGCGGGCACGCCCACAAACGGAAACCACGAGCCCAGCGTCCCCGTCACGGCCCCGGACAAGCCCCCAAGCTCGGGAAAGTCCGCTGAGAGCATCAGAAACCCGGTGGTGCCGTAGACGAGGGCCACCACCAGAGAGAAGACCCCCGTGAAGATCCGGCTCAGGCCGATGTGCTTAGGAGTGTCGTCGCGCGAGAAGGCGCGGCGCTTGTAGAAGAGCCAGACCGCGACCGCCAGCGGCACCAGGGCCAGGCGCATGCCGTGGCCCGAGATGAGGGCCAGAACCGCCTCCAGAAGCAGCGTGAACTGGGCCACTGCCCAGCTGGTACGGTCGCGCACCCAAAGGCCCCGGGTCAGCAGCACCAGGATGGCGGCGGCCACCACCAGCCAGGTGGACGAGATGGCGGCGCCATTCATGAACCAGGCCGCGATGGTCGCCAGCGCACCGGGGGGCGCCGGCAGGAGGGCGACCACGATGCAGAGGGCGGAAAGGGCGATGATCGCCAGCGTGGTCCCATGGGCCGTGTCGCGGTCGCGCTGCAGGTCGGTGGGCGGTTCCTTGGGCGTGAAGAGCTTGGTGCGGCGGATGGAGAGCGCGCCGCACAGGAAGGGAATCCAGTAGACGTAGCCGCGATAGACGAGAGAGATGGCGGTGGCGGCGGCGAGGTCGACCCCAAACGAGACGAGCAGCACCGCCACGCCCGCCTCCACGATGCCCACGCCCTGCGGCGTGGGTGAGAAGATGGTGAGCAGCTGCGCCACCACGTAGGAGGCCACCAACAGCGGGACGTTTGAGAACCCGAAGGCGATGCCCACGCCAATCATGGTCAGCATGTCGAGCCCCGCCGTGAGCGTCATGAAGAGCATCGCCTTGAGCGCCGGCAGCGGCGCGGAGGCTATGGAGGCGGCGGCATCGCAGAACGAGGAGGCGATCTTCTCGCCCCAGGGCTTTGGGGGGTTGCGGTGCAGCTTGTTCTGCACAAACCAGGCGAGCTTGTCCTCGCACCAACGGGCCCCTATGTGCACCCACTTGGGCCGCACCTTGCTGAGGATGAGCAGCGCCGAGAGGCCGGCCACGATGAGCAGCAGGCCGATGCCGGCGCCCACATAGTAGGGGGAGAGGGCGTGCGAGAGGGCCAGCACGATGAAGCCGATGATCATGAGCAGGCCAAACCCCATGAAGTAGGCCACATCGTAGAGCAGAATGGCGGGCGTCGAGCGGGCGATGGAGATGCCGTCGCGGCGCGCATCCTCGATGTAGAGCAGCGTCCCCGCCGTGCCGCCCGAGGGCGCCAACGAGTTGACGAACATGGCCGAGAAGCACACCGGCACCAGCTTGATGGGGTCGCGCTTGACCCCGGTGGCCTCAAACGCCGTGGCCACCGCCTGGGCTTGCGAGAAGAACCGGGTCACCTCGAAGGCGGCGGCTACGACGAGAGGCAGCCAAGCGCCCGTCTGCAAGGTGGCAAAGAATGCGGCGATATCGCTTGACCGGCTGAGGACCACGAAGACCGCAAAGAGGCCGATGGCCCACAGGATCATCTTGCGCATGCGCCACCCCCTCATACGTTGCCCGCGCGGCTGCAATCCACCCGCTCTTCTCGCCATAACCTTACATATTACGCTGACGGGGAGGCACTTCGATTCCACGGACCGTAAACCAAGCTCTGTCCGGGAGAGATATGCGCGCCGCCCGGGCAGTGGGCTGGGCAAAACAATGAGGACCCCGGCAACGCCGAGGCCCTCATCTGCAAGTGATTGGAGCGGGCAACGGGACTCGAACCCGCGAGTGATGGCTTGGGAAGCCATTGCCTTACCACTTGGCGATGCCCGCATGCGCAGTGCATGGTACCACGTCAACGCGCCCCGCAAGCCTCAAGATCGAGAAGTAGAGGCCCACCCGGCGCCAGACGGCCCGTTATCCCCGAGCGCGGATGGCCTGGGCGATTAGATCGGCCACCTCGACCATCAGCTGCGGGTCGACCCCGTCTGAGGAGTCCGGGCCCCAGCACCAGCTGGCCGGCGCGTCGCCATCGAGCCCCATGATGCTCACGGTACGCATCTTGCGCTCGTAGAACGGGGTGGCATCAGTGTTGCGCCAGGTAAGCATGCGCGGGTGGATGGGGATGTTGAGGTGCTTGGCGGCGCCATGGATCATTCCCACGACGCGCCTGTCGGCGGTGTAGGTGCGATCTGCGCCCTCCTTGACGATACAGCTCAGCTCGCCGGCGCCCACGCCCTCGATGTTGATGACGATGGCCCCGTTGATCTCGGCGCCGTGGTTGGCGATAAACTCGCGGGCCCCGGCGTGGCCGGCTCCGGAGGCGCCGGCAGCCACAAACCACACCTCGCGGTTGAAGAGGTCTGCCTCGGCCCGGTCGCGAACCTGATCGCGCATCTCGCCAACCTGCTCGGGACTGTAGACGTCCTGGCGGCGCGGACGAGAAGAGCGGTGGTTGCGCGGCGGCTGCTGGTCGCGCTCGGGACGCGGACGATCGGCGCGGCTGCGCTGGCGGTTCTGCTCGACCGGCCGGCCCTCGCGATGGGAGTTGCGGCCCGCGCCCTGATGTGTGCGCTGACCTTGCCCGCCGCCATGCTGCGCGTGCGGACCTTGCTGGCCGGCCGGCCGCTGACGTGCGTGTTGACGCTGCCCGTCACGCTCCGACTCCCGCTGCCCTGCGTGCTCGGAGTCGGAAGGGGCCACCGTGGGATAGGGCCTACGGCCGCGCGCCCCGGCGGCGCGCTCGGCCTCGTCGCGTGGGACAGCCGAGCCGTTGGAGCGGGCCGGACGCAGCACGTCGCTCTTTCCATCGCGATACCCGCTGGTGGAGGCGGCACCGCCCTTCCAATCGTCATAGTCGTCGTCATCGAAGTTGTCCCACGAGCCAATCTCGCGGCCCGCGCTGCGCGGGTTGTAATCCTCGTCGACGCCAAGCCACTCGTTAATAGGCTCTTCCTGCTGTTTCTTCTTTCCGCGATGAGAGAAGCGGTCGGAGATGCGGTCGAAGAAGCGGTGCGCGCGCGATTCGGGGATGTCCACGTAGCTCGAGGCAGGGAGGTTCTCGGGTGCCTCGTTATAGGTGCGCAGGTCATCGGCGTCGTCGATGACGTCGCCGCCAAACACGGCGCCCGTCGCATACGGGTCTCCCACCGCGGCAAAGGTCCCGGTGCCCTGCATGACATTGGCCGTGCCGAACCCGGTAGCCTGAGGAGCGTCACCCTGCTGGCTTTGAGGCATCACCGGTTGAGGGGCGTTGTTGTAGTCGAACTGAGAGCTGTTGCCATCTATGGCGCCAAAGCTTTCTCGGGCCGCCTTGCCAGTGCCAAAGTCGAGCACTGCCTGGGCGCCCGTGCTATCCGGCTGCGGTACGTGGGTGATGCGGCGCATGCGGCTGCTGGCCGAGGGGTCATTGACCGGTTGAGGCACAGCCACGCCGGTGCCGTTCGCATCGCTGCCGAGCGGTGCCAGCTCCAGGAACTGGTCGTAGGGGTCGGTCTGGGGCATGAACGCGGAGTCCGGCATGTCGGGGTGGTTCACCTTGAACCGGTCGGATGTGCGGTGCTGCACCTGGCGCGCGGGCACCGGGCGTCCGCTGCGGTTGAGGATGCGGTTGAGCTCTGCATCTGCCTGGCGGTCAACGTTCGCCGCCTGCTGCTCGGCCGCCGCCGAGATGGCGGCGCGACGCTCTGCCTCGGCGCGGACCGCCTCCTGCTCTCGTGCCGCCTGGGCCTTGCGGGCCTGTTCGATCCTCGCCGCCGCCTGCCGGCGCAGCTCCTCCTCGGCAGCTGAGGCCTGAGGGTCAGGAGCGGCTGACGGCGCCGGATCCTCGGGAGCCGGCGCCGGCTCGGGCTGCGGACGCGATGCGGTTGGAGCAAAGGCGATGACGTTGTCCGAGATAGCCTGCTCGGGGGCATGCTCAGGCGCAGGCGCCGGCTCGGGCTCTGCCGGGGCTGCCGGCTCAGGGGCGTGCGCCTCCGCGACGGCAGGCGCCGGCTCGGGCTCAGCAGGCTCGCTGGCCTGCAGGACACGCGCCTCGGAGGAGCCCTCGGAGGCGGGCTCGGGAGCAGGCTCGGGGGCAGGCGCCTGGGCGGGAACCTCTTGTGCAGGATGCTGGTCGGGATCCTCGGCCTGCTCCTCGTCCTCGATGCCGGCGGCCTTGCGGCGCGCCGCCTCGGCCCGCTCCTGGGCGGCTCGGGCGGCGGCGGCGAAGGAGGACTCGATGGGCAGGTCGGCAAAGCGCGAGCGCACCGGCGCGGACTTCTCCGCTTGCGGCGATGCGGGCATCTGGCGGGCCTCGGCTCTGCTGCGATTCTCCTCGGCGCGCTTCCACCAGGCAGGCATGCTGGTCGCAGACTCGTCAGGAGAGGCGCTCTCCTCCTGCGCCGCCAGAGCCGCTTCGCGACGACGGCGCTCGGCCAGGCGCACCGACTGCGCATGGCGCCTCATCTGCAAGTCGCGCTGCATCTCCTCGGGATTCTCCTGCTCTGGCATTGCCTCCGCCGGCCGAACCGCATGCGTCGCGTAGTAGCCGGCAGCGGGGTTGCGCTGGGGCTTAGCTTCGGATACGGACTCGGGCTTGGTGGCGGAAGCGGACGGATCGGGCTGCGGATCCTGTTGCTGGGCAACGGGGACGGGAGCTGCGGGGGCGGGCTCCTGCGCCGCAGGCTGCGACTCGACCTGCGACTCAGCGGGAATGGCCGGAGCAGGCGCCACAGCAGTCTGCCCCGACGCATCGGCGACGGGGGCGGGCGATGCGGCCACCGGTGCCACGGCGGCGGTTTGATCCGCCTGCGGCTGGTCATCGGGCGCCGCGCTCTCGGCCGGGGTGACGGGCGCCTGCTCGACCGTCGCATCGGCAGAGCCAGGCCCGCGCATGTTCTTCTGGGCCTCAGAAACCATGGCCCGGGCAGCGCGGACGGCCGCCTCCTCGCGACGGAGTGCTGCCTGGGCGGCCTCCTCCGCCTCATCGGTCACCATGAGGCCGATAGACTCGGGAACCACGCCCGAAGCCAGTATCTGCTCGTGCGTGTGGCGCTTCACGCTGGGGTCATACGAAGCCGCAGCAGCCGCGCGCTCCGGGACCTCCTCCTGCTGGGGCTCCTCCTCTTCGGCCACCTCATCGCTGGGAGCCGGCTCCTCCTTGGGAGGCTCCGGTGCCGGCAGGGGGTCGCTGATGGGGGTGATGCCCAGCACGCGCTCGGCCACGCCGATCATGGCGGCCACACCCGATGCGTTGTCATTGGCGCCGTCCGCATAGTGCAGGGCCACTTGACGTACCACGATGGCTATCAGGCCGAGAAGCGCCGGGATGGCGCAGATCACGGCGATGACCCAGATGATGGCGCTGCCGGTGTCCGAGAAAGGCAGGGGAAGCGCCTGCAGCAGGCAGACCGCAGCCACCGCAATTGAACCAGCCAGGGTGAGCACCCGCAGGTAGGGATAGGCGGCGTGAATCGTGGGCTGGCCGTACAAGTCATTCTTGCGGCTGTCATAGTGGGCGATGATCACCACCGGGCGGGCCCGGCGACGGCGCTTGTCTCGCTCGGGCACGTAGTGGGCCACCACGTTTTGGGACAGCCCGCCCCGCCCCAGGTTTGAGAGCAGTCCGCGCTCGGTGCGCTCAAGGTAGAGCAGCACGCAGGCGATAACGGCGATGATGAAGGCGATGATCGAGAGCACGGTGTTGACGTTGCAAAAGAGCGCCGCCACGATGATGAGCGCATAGCACAGCGCGAAGCCGAGGCCCGAGGCGCTCGCGCACGAGAACTCCTCGACTTGAGCCCGCAGCCCCCGCTGCTTGAACGCGTCCGCGATGTAATTGGCTGCCAACTGCTCCTCGTTGGTGCCAGCCGGGCGAGGGCCGATCTCATCGGCAAGCTTCCTCACGTGGCGCATCTCGTCAGACATGGCTCCTCCAAAATGTGATCGTTCGTAGGTGCACAGCTTTACATAGTACCGCGAACTTGCAGGTGGGTTGCTCTGAAACGGTTTAGAGCCCCTGTGCGCGTGCCGGCCGCTACAACCTCGTGGCGGCGCCAGAGGCGGCACTGGCGGCCTGGTCTGCCACCCCCAGGTAGGTGCGGATGCTGACGTCGGCGCCCGCCACCGCCGAGCGCGCCTCCTCGTAATCGCTCATCAGCGGCTGCACCGTTGCAGAATAAGCCGAGGTGATGATTGTCGAGAGGTCGGTGGGGATGCTCTGGGCAGCCTGCACCGCCTGGGCGTCAGCCTCCTGAAAGGCCGACAGCGCCGCCGCCTGGTCGTCCTCAGAACCGGTCAGCATGGCGTTGTCGGCGGCGATGGAGAGGTCAAGGGCGTTTTGCTTGGCGGTGACGTAGGCCATGATGCTGGCAAAATCCACCGTAGGCATAATCTCTGACGCCTGCGAAAGGTATGAGCTGGCGGTTGAAAGCGAGCTCTTTGCAGAGTTGGCCTGGTCGATGGCGGTGGCCAGCTCGGTCTCCATGTTGTCGGTAGTGGCTGCGCTGGCGGTGGATGCCGAGGCGCGCGCATCGGAGTCTGCCTGCAGGATGAGCCCCCATGCCGAGCTCAGATACGTGCTCACCTGGTAGGCGTCGTAGTCCGCCTGCAGAATCTGGCGGGCGTTTTCGAGCATCGCCTTGCGGGCATTGATGTCCTTAACCGCATCGTCGCTTACCTGCTTGCGCTGGTCGTTGGGCAGCCAGAAGGTCTGCTGAGCAACCTGCGCATATTCAAGGGCCTGGTCCAAGGTGTCCTGAGTGGCATACGTCGAGCTGATGACGTTGGGCAGTTCGGTGACGTTGTCGGCGGTCACTTCTCGGTTTACCACCTGATCAAGGGCGAGGATGCTGACGTCCGACTGCTCAATCAAAGCCAAAGACTGATCGAGGCTCTGGGACGCCTGCGCCGACGTGCGGTGAAACCAGAGCCCGGCGCCGCCGGCGAGTACGGCCAGCACGGCCACGATGACGAGGAGGACGGTGCGAACCCGCCGCCGATGGCGCTTACGGGCGGCGATGCGCGCCTCCTCCAGGCCCAGGCCTTCTCCACGGGCATTCCTCTGGCGTCGGGGGCTGCGAGAAGCACCCTCTTGCCGCGCAGGGGTGCCGGGAGCTGAGTGACGTCCGCCAGCACCCCGCACCCCGGGGGCCGCAGGACCTGGCAGCGGCGTCTGAGGCGCGTCCCAGCGCGTGACCGAGGGGTTCTTGGGGAGTTCCTGATGCCGGTAGTAGGGCCGCCCCTGCGGCGCCGCCCCCTGACGCAGGGCCGAGATCGAATCGTCTGAGAGCATCCGAGAAGAGCCGGTCTGCCGCGGGCGCTGACGGGACCGGCCCTGCTCGCGTGGCGTAAACGCCCCGGTTGGGGTTGCCTGCACGGGCGCGTGCTCCTGGGTGGTGGCGGCCAGGCGCGAGAGGCGGGCGCTCAGGTCCGACGACGAGGGGCGCGGCTTCTCGGCCTCGTTCGCCTCGGCGCGCCAGGCGCCGGGGTCCTCCGGAAGCATCCCCCCGCCGCGATTGTCTCTCGGATGTTGCCTGTCGCTTGCCGCCATGCACGCTCCTTCTCGATCCGCCAGCGCTCGCCGCGCAGGACCGGGGCCTTGCGCTCTGCTTGGCGGGACCATCCTGCCATACCCTTGCGTTTCGCTATCATCTCAAAGCCGAGGGGTGACGCGCTACAATTCAACCGTTCACGCCGCCGCTGGGCGGCGATTCCACACAATAACCACGTCTTGAGCCCGTTAGAAAGCAGGTGAGGCGCCATGAAGCAAGACCCCGGGCATGAGACTATCCCGGCTCAGGAGCGCCTCGTCGACCTGGCGCTTTACCTCTCTGTGCGCGATACGAACCGCTACGTCACCCGGCAGGACATCATCGCCCACGTGCCCGGCTATGACGGCTACAACCTCAACGACGCCAAGCAGTTTGCCGCCTTCCGGCGCCTCTTTGAGAGCGATAAGGACAACCTCCGACGCCTGGGCCTGGTCATCGAGACCAGCCCGGACGGCTCCGGCTACCACATCGATGCGGCCCGCACCTTCATGGAGCCGGTCGAGTTTTCTGCCGGCGAGGTGGCGCAGCTCCGCACGGTGGGCCAGGCGCTGCTGCGCGTGCCAGGGTTTCCCTTCGCCCGCGACCTGCGCATCGGCTTGGCCAAGATCGTGGGTCAGCTGGGGTGGGACCGACTTGACGACGCCAGCCGCGGCGCTGTACAGGATGCGCCCAAGGGGGAGCACCGCCGGGCCGCTGCCGCCGACGACCAAGCCGCCAAGGTGAGGACGTTGCGGGAAGCCCTGACCAGCCGCACGCCGGTCGAGCTCACCTACCACCGCCCCGGGCAGGAGCCAGCTCTCCGCCATTTTGAGCCATACGGGGACTTCTCGTATCAAAACGCCTGGTATGTGGTGGGACGTGACATCGACAAGGACGCCATCAGGGTGCTCCGCGTAAGTCGCATCGGCGACCTCGCACCCCTCCCCCGGCGCTCCTCCCCCCTCTACGAGATACCCTCAGACTTCGATGTGAACGACTACTGCGCGCTGCCCTTCCAGTACGGCTCTGAGAACTACCAGGCGCACCTCTACCTTAGCCCTGACCTCGCGCTCTTCGCGCCTACCCTCACCCTGGGACGGGGCAGCCAGCAGCTGCGCGACGACGGAAGCCTCATCTGGGAGGTCACGGTCAACAGCACGCCGGCGGTTATCACCTGGTGCGTCGAGAACGGTCCCGGAGCGGTGCCCCTCTCGCCCGCCCCTCTGCGCGAGGCGTACCGGCAGCTGCTTAAGCGCGAAGCCAAGGGGGAGCCGCATGCCTAAGGTCAATGCCGCCGAGGCTGCCCGCCTGCAGCTGGCCATCCTCTCCATCTTGGGGCGCACCCATGAGGTGCCGCTCTCTCACATCGCCCGCACGCTGGGCATATCGGTCGAGCAGGCCCGCAAGCAGACCATGGCGCTCGCCTGCTGCGGCGCCGACCACGACCATCTGGTCGAGATCTATAACGATGACGATGAGAACACCGTAGTGGTCTATGGAGCCTGGCCCGAGCTCAAAGAGCCGGTGCGCCTCACCGCGAGCGAGGCCCGCGCCCTCGACACCGCCCTGGACACGGCCGGCCTCGCGCCGGACGACCCGCTGCGCAAGAAGCTGCTCAAGGCCAGCACCACGCCCAACCTCAACCACCGCGAGCTGAGCACGCTCTTTCAGACGGTGGCCAAAAACGTCTCGGCGGAGGTGATGAGCGCCCTGGCCCTGGCCATCGAGCAGCACCACCTCGTTCGCTTCATCCACCGCCACGCCGCCTCGCACGAGGTGGGGGAGCAGCTGGTGGAGCCTCACAGCCTGGCCTTTGAGAAATCCACCTGGTATCTGCAGGGCTATAGCCGCAAGGCGCAGAGCCTGCGCACATACCGAGTGGACGGCATCACGCAGGTGACCGATGAGGGGCCATACCAGGATACCGAGCTGGCCGCAACCGCTCACGCCCCGATAGGGGACCTGGAGGGGCTCCCCCTGGCCACGCTTGAGGTCGATCGCCGCCTCATCGAAGGCGACCTGCTGGGGTGGCCCGGCCTCTCTGTGGTGGAGCCAGCCGAAGGAGGGCGCCTCCGCGTCACAGTCCCCTACCGCGATTATCTGTGGCTTGCCCGCCGCTGCGCCGCCTGGGGCGACGGGGTCGAGGTCATCGACCCTCCGCGCCTATCCGAAGCCGTGCGGGGCATCGCCCGCCGGGCGCTGGCTGAGGCGCGCGAGGTCTGGGACAGCGTAGACCGCTCCTAGAAGCCGGCACAGCCAGCAGGACAGCCCTACCCGCCAAAGCGCTCCTCAATCCGCTGCACCAGCTGGTCAGCGGGGGCTACCACGCGCTCCGCTGCCGGCAGGGAGTCGAGAAACGAGCGTCCATAGCGCTTGTTGAGCAGGCGCGTGTCGGGCAGCACTAGGCAGCCGGTGTCCGTCGAGCTGCGAATCAGCCGTCCGCAGGCCTGCTTGAAGTCGATGATCGCCTCGGGCAGCGTGTAGTGGCTCCATGCCTTGTCGTCACGCTGTCCGCGCTCCTTGGAGAGCGGGTCGGTGGGCCGCCCAAACGGCAGCTTGGTCACCACCACGCAGCGCAGGGTGTCGCCCGGCGCGTCGAACCCCTCCCAAAACGAGCGCAGCGCAAAGAGCGAGAGCTTCTCGTCATCGAGGAACTGGTCGCGCAGGCGCTTGGCCGAGAAACCCCGCTTTTGGCAGATGACCTCGATTCCCTGGTCGTGGAGCTGCTGGTAGAGGTCGTCATAGGCGCGTTCCATCTCGCGACGGTTAGTGAACAGCGTGAGCACGCTGCCTCCCATGGCCACATGGGTCTGAGCCAAGAATCGCTCGAGGGCCGGAAGGTACGCACCCCGCTCGGTGGGAGCGGGCAGGTCTGAGGGCAGGTAGATGGTCATGTTGCGCTTGAAGTCATACCCCGACTCCAGGCGCAGGGCCCGCCACCGGTCGTCCTCGAGGCGGTCGAGCCCCACCGCCCGCGCAAAGTGCGCAAACGGGCGCTTGTCGTCCGGGGAGGCCGAGCGGGTTGAGGCGGTGGCGATGGTGGCCGAGGTGTAGATAACGCTGTGCACCTCCGGATAGAACCCTTCTACCAAGGCTTCTCCCACATCGAGAAGCTCTGCCTTGAGCGCCTCGGCCCGCACCTGCGGCCGCCGGTCGATGGTGGCCGAGTAGGCATAGTGCTCGTCGGAGCCCTCGAGTATGACCCCCAAGGCCGCCTGCAGGTCGTAGAGCTGCGAGGCAAGGCTTGAGAGCTCGGCCAGTTCGGAGGGGATGTCATCGGCGTACTGCTGGGCCGCGCCCACCAGGTCGCGCACGCCCTTGGTGAGGTCCTCCAGGCGTTTGTGCAGGGCGCCGCCGCTCGAGTAGACCACGCCCCAAGGGCCGCTCTCCCGCACCTCGGCCGATATCCAGAGATCCACCCTGTCGTACAGGGAGCGCTCGCCGAGTTGCCCCAGGTCCTTGACAAAGCTCCAGAACGACTCGTTGACCACCTCGAGGGCGGTGGCCAGGTTGCGCACCTTGGACACCTGGCTCAGCAGAAGCTCGCTCCCGGCCAGGGTGGCGCTCTTGCGCACGAGCGCCACCAGCGCCCCGCGGGGGCCGGTCAGCCGGTCGATCACGTGGTTCATGTCATCCGCGGAGATGCCCGGCGAGAGCTGGCGGCGCGCCTCGGACTCCACTGAGTGCGCCTCGTCCACAACCCAGTGCCTGACGGGAGGCAGGATGCCGTTCTCAAAGACCACGTTGCGAAAGAGCAGCGCGTGGTTGGTGACCACGATGTCCGCGGTTTTGGCCCGGTTGCGCACACCATGCAGGTAGCAGCGCCCGGGAAAGTATGGGCAGCGGTGGTGCAGGCAGTCATGCGGCGTGCAGACAATCTGACTGCGCGGCAGGTCGCTCCAGTGAAGAGGCACCGAGTCGAGGTCTCCCCAGGAGGTCTGCGCCACAAACGCATAGAGGGTGGCCACCATGGTGATCGCCGCCCGGTCGGCCTTCTCGTCTCCGGCGGGAGGCTCGGCCGAGAACCGCTCGAGCTTGCGCAGGCAGGGGTAGTGGTCGTAGCCCTTGAGGGCGCAGTAGCGCAGAGGGGCCTGGGGCCGGCCGTTCTCGCCCGGCATTTGCTGCCACGCCTCTGAGAGCAGCGGCAGCTCGTGAAAGACGAGTTGGTCCATGAGGGCGTTGGTGCGCGTCGAGACACCGATCGTGATGTTGTTGCGGCGGGCGGCGAGAACCGCCGGATAGAGGTAGGCGATGGATTTGCCAACACCGGTTCCCGCTTCAATGGCGCGATGGGTGGAGTCGGCAAAGGCCTGCGCCACCTCACGGGCCATGGCCACCTGCTCAGGGCGCGACTCATACCCCGGATACATGTGGCCTACCGCGCCATTCGGCTCAAAGCCGGCCGCCGCCTCAGAGGGGCTGGGAAAGAGCATCCCCCGCCCTTCAGCGTCCTCTTTGGGGTCGGCCTTGTCGGCCCGCACCCGACGGTTGCGGGCCTCACGCAGGTCAAAGGCACTGACCTCGGGGCACTGGGCGGCAAGGTGGGCAAAGATCGGGCGCAGCGGCCAGGGGGTCTCCTCGCGCAGATGGGCCAGAAAGTTGAGCAGCCCGAGGGGCAGATCGCTCAGCGCCACCAGCAGGATGCGCCAGATTTGGGCGAGCGCCTCGGTATCAGCCTGGGCGTCGTGCGTGGGCCGCGCGGTATCAAAGGCCTCCGCCAGGGAGGCCAGGTTGTGCGAACGCAGGCGGGGAAGCGCGATACGTGCCAGCTCAAGCGTGTCAATCCACTCGCCAGAGAGCGTCTGCGGCGCATACCTTTCGATAAACGCCTGGTCAAAGGGTGCGTTGTGGGCCACCAACGGAGCGCTGCCGGCAAAGCTGGCAAACCGGTCCACCGCTTCTTCCGGCTTCGGCGCCCCCGCCACCTGCTCGTGGGTGATGCCCGTCAGGCGCGTGATCTCTGGGGGGATGGGCCGGCCCGGATCGACATAGGTCAAGAAGGTGTCGGTTATCTGCGTGCCGCTCAGGCGCACCGCGGCTATCTCGATGAGCTCGTCTTTCTCGGGAGAAAGACCCGTGGTCTCGGTGTCGAGGACCACCACGTCGTCCTCAAAGAGCCCAAACCGGGCATCCTGGGCGCGAGCGGCCAGGGTGGCATAGTTGCGCTGGACATCCTCGTCGGTACCGGGCATCATCAAGCGCATGAGGGCGCTTGGCATGGACCCCGGACGAGAAGGGGCGCCGACTTCAACAGACTTTGATGTCAGAGGCTCGCGTTTCATGGCTTGCAACGGTACCACCTCGGTGTGAGGCAAACCAAGGAGGGGCCCCGCGCCAGCGGCTACTCGGCCGGCTCGACCATCTCCGGGGGAAGGGCGCTCGCATACGCCTTGCGAATGGCTCGCTTCACGATGTGGCGAGAGATCTTGTCGGTGACGTCATGAAAACCGTTGTCGACCCAGAAAGGGTCTGCTTCGTCGTTGCCGGCGATAATTACCAGGTGGGCGTCTCCAAGCCGAGCATGCGCCATGTAGGCAAAGATGTTGTGCACGATCAGGATCGCGATGTCGTCTGAACTGGCCCCATCGGCTCCCACCGGGTCTACGAGCAGGTAGTCGAGGGTCCAGGTGTTGGCGTCCGGCCAGGCGTACGCCACGTAGGCATAGCCCACGAGCTTGCCGTCATCATAGGCGCGCACCACCATCATGTCCGTGCTGG
>OMWF01000074.1 GCA_900314665.1 uncultured Actinomycetes bacterium | reverse complement strand
CGCCCGTTGAGGGCAAAAGCGGGTGCGCAAGAAATGGCGCCCACAGAACGCCGCAGGCAGAAGCGTCGAGCCCTGCGCCCCGACGAGGCCGCGCGCTCCGGGCCCTGCCGTTACTTCCAAAACTTGGAGCGAAGCCCTCGCATCGCAACGTTATGCTGCCGTTTCTTCGAATACGTGGAGCGGCTTGGTACGGGAGGCCGAGGTTGTTGTGCCAGATGGGCCATCTCGGCAGGACAAATCTCCGAGGCAAAGGGCCGTTGAGTAGGGGCGGGCTTCCTTCGTAGAAATGATAATCGTCGCAGCGGGGAGATTCTCCGCAACGAAGCAGCCTGCTGAAGACGCGGTCCAATTACCCAGCCTTGATGGATAAGCCTGGAGTTGAAGCCACCTGGATTACCAAGTTGCGACCAGAAGCTACTTCACAGACAAAGGAAAGACCCTTGAATTGCTCGCATGTCTAAGAGCAGCTCTGAGATCCATGCGTCTTGCGCAAATTGAGGCGCTGTCCCCTCTCGGTCTTACACCCAGAGCACGGCCGATGTCCCTAGCCAAAACATCAAAGAGACGTTGCTCTCTCAGCTGCGCATAGGTCACGAAAACGACCTTATACCCCAGATGCGCCAAAGCATTGGCACGGCTCTTATCGCTGTTCACGCATTGCGCGTTAACATGCCATTGCGTACTGTCGTACTCGACATCGAGCTTCTTTTCAGGCCAGCAAAGGTCTGCTCGGGCGCAGCTCCTCTGAGCAACCTCTTGCGCTGGACGATCGAACTCAATCTCATAGTTCATCAAAGGTTTAGGCAAGCCATATCCCCCGTAGCGCCTGGGCAGGGATAAAAGCAACGCGACTTCGGTCTCCATAGCCGATGCCGAGCGTTCTACCAAATATGGAAGAGCCGTACGCGCCATCGTCACTCCCCACAAGCCGCTCGCGTGGCTTATATAACGTCTAAGCGAGGCAACGTCGGTCGGCGTCTCCCGGTCATATCGAGCCGATACGCCACGCGTCTCCGCATCAACTTCATGCGCATAGGTTCCGCACAGTTCGCATCCCAGCTTGAGCAGCAAAGGCAGTTCTAGCCTGCGGCCAAGTTGGACAAAGACAAGCTCGGGCGAGGCGACGCAAATGCCGGGAGACACCTCATAAAAAGAATTGGCTGGCAAGGGTGCCCGATGAATGCTGTATTCGACATGAGACCTGTCAAAGCGATCCCGCTCGTCACCAACCATCAGATGACGGGGGAGCCAACTTGGAAGTCTCCTCAGTTCAACTTCAAGGGTCTCACGATTGATGGGGCAACCAGCAATGTCCCCTACTGGCCGTGACGATCGCATGATGCCCTGTGGATTGCCAACAAAGCGCCAGAATGTAAGTGCGGAAATATCATCAAGGTAAAGCACCATAACCCCCAATCAGATGCTGGGTTTGCAGAAGAGCCAGATTGTTTGGGGTGGAGCCGTACTAAGCGCCATCAACCGCGTCGGCTGAGGCGTCGGGAATGCAAGTGTACACCCTTCACGGGTGTTCAGAAACACACATCGAAAGAATCTTGGAAACGCTTAGAGGAGCATCGCGTCGAGGTTCTGAGGAGATCGTCTCTCAAGGGTGGCAAAACCGGAATCCCGGCCGAACTCACTCCAAGTTTTGGAAGTAACGGTCGGATTTCACGCCCGTTGAGGGCAAAAGCGGGTGCGCAAGAAATGGCGCCCAAAGAACGACGCAGGCAGAAGCGTCGAGCCCTGCGGCACGACGATGCTGCACGCTCCGGGCCCTGCCGTTACTTCCAAAACTTGGAGCGAAGCCCTCGCATCACAACATTATGCTGCCGTTTCTTCGAATACGTGGAGCGGCTTGGTACGGGGCCGAGGTTGTTGTGCCGAAACCTCCCGTAGCCGCGCTTTGCAAGGCGCTATCCCCACCTCTCGCCAGCCTGCTAGACTGGCATCAACAGCCGGGCTATGGGACAGCCCGGCACGAAGGAGGAGATCATGGCTCACATCCTGGTAGTTCATGGCAGCCCGCGGAAAGGCGGAAACTCGCAGATGATGGCCGACGCCTTTGCCGAAGGCGCCCGCGAGGCCGGCAACGAGGTCTCGATGGTGGACATCGGACACAGCAAGATCGCTGGCTGCCTGGCTTGCGAGTACTGCTTCAAGCACGACGGCGAGTGCGTGCAGAAGGACGACATGCAGGACCTCTATCCCCTGCTGCGCGAGTGCGACACCCTGGTCTACGCCATCCCCATGTACAACTACACTTGGCCCGCGCAGATCAAGGCCTTCATGGACCGCATGTTCTGCGGCATGGCCAAGCCCTTTGGCGTCAAGCGCACCGCCCTGCTCTGCTGCTTTGAGGACAAGGACCCCACCACGGCAGATGGCCTGGTCGCCAGCTACCGCATCCTAGCCCGGTACTGCAAGTGGGAGAACCTGGGCGAGGTGCTGGTCAACGCCGTTTATGAGAAGGGCGCCATCGCTGGAAACCCGGGGCTCGAGAAGGCCCGCCAGTTGGGCGCTTCGATCAGCTAACGCCCGCGTTACTCGTCAGCAAGCGTAAACAGAAGCGCCGCAGCCCCGGTAGAAACATCGGAGCTGCGGCGCTTCTCTTGTGGTTGCCGATCTGTCTCAGAAGGGCATCAGCATGTCGGCGCACCTTAAATGTCGTCAAAATGTGTCAAAGAGAACCGTCCCCGCTGACACCCGTCAGGCCTTTGGATGCTCGTGGCCAAGCGCGTCCATGCGCTGGCGGTCTCGCTCCAGCAAAGGCGCCAGGAACTGCCCCGTGTAGCTCTCGGGGACCTTGGCCACCTCCTCGGGCGTGCCGGCAGCGATGATGCGGCCGCCCTCGTCGCCCCCCTCCGGCCCCAGGTCGATGATCTGGTCGGCGCACTTGATGACGTCCAGGTTGTGCTCGATGACAAGCACCGTGTTGCCGGCGTCAACCAGGCGTTGGAGCACCGTCAGCAGCTGGCGCACGTCCTCAAAGTGCAGGCCGGTGGTGGGCTCGTCGAGGATGTAGAAGGTCTTGCCGGTCTGCTTGCGCTGCAACTCGCTTGCCAGCTTGACGCGCTGGGCCTCACCGCCCGAGAGGGTGGTGGCGGGCTGCCCCAGACGCACGTAGCTAAGACCCACGTCATAGAGGGTCTGCAGCTTGCGGGCGATGGGAGGCACGTTCTGAAAGAAGGTCAGAGCCTCGTCCACGGTCATGTTGAGCACGTCGGAGACGGTCTTGCCGCGATAGGTGACTTGCAGCGTCTCGCGGTTGTAGCGCGCGCCCCCGCACACCTCACAGGGCACGTAGATATCGGGCAAGAAGTGCATCTCGACCTTGATCTGGCCGTCGCCCTTGCACGCCTCGCAGCGGCCCCCCTTGACGTTGAACGAGAACCGCCCGGGGCCGTAGCCGCGCATCTTGGCCTCCGGCGTGGAGGCAAAGAGCTGCCGGACGTCGTCCCACAGACCTGTGTAGGTGGCCGGGTTGGAACGCGGAGTGCGGCCGATGGGGCTCTGGTCGATATCGACCACCTTGTTGATGCCCTCCAGCCCGGAGACGGACTTGAAGGCGCCCACCCGACGGCGCGCGTGGTTGATGCGGTTTGCCAGCAGTGGGGCCAGGGTGTCGGTCACAAACGAGCTCTTACCGCTGCCGGAAACGCCGGTGACCACGGTGAAGGTGCCCAGCTGGATACTGGCGGTGAGCTTCTTCAGGTTGTTCTCGGTGAGGCCGGTGATCTTGATGGCGCCCCGCTTGGGGTTGCGGCGCTTTGCCGGCAGCTCGATCATCCGTCGTCCGGACAGGTAGTCGGCCGTGTATGAGCCCTGCGCCCGCTCGATCTCCTGCGGGGTGCCGGCGGCCACCACCTGGCCGCCCTGCTCTCCGGCGCCCGGACCGATGTCCACCACATAGTCGGCCGCCCGGATGGTGTCCTCGTCGTGCTCCACCACGACCACGGTGTTGCCCAGGTCGCGCAGGTGCCGGAGGGTGTCGATGAGCCGGTTGTTGTCGCGCTGGTGCAGGCCGATAGAGGGCTCGTCCAGGATGTACAGCACGCCGGTCAGGCCCGCGCCGATTTGCGTGGCCAGCCGGATGCGCTGCGCCTCGCCGCCAGAGAGCGTGACCGCGGCCCGGTCCAGGGTGAGGTAGCCTAGACCCACGTCCACCAGGAATTTCAGGCGAGCGCGGATCTCCTTGACGATGCGGTCGCCGATGAGCGCGTCGTGGCCGGTGAGCCTGAGCGCCGAGAAGAACTCGAGCGAATCCTTGGCGGAGAGCTGCGTGACCTCGTGGATGTTCTTATCGCCCACGGTGACGGCCAGGATCTCGGGGCGCAGGCGAGCACCGTGGCAGGCCGAGCAGGGCACATCGGTGAGGTACTCCTCGAGCTTGGCCTTGACCGCGTCCGAGGTGGACTCGTCGTACTTCTCGAGCACGATGGCGTTTACCCCGGGGAAGTGCGCAAACCAGTGGCTCTCGCGCCCAAAGCGATTGACGTAGTCGACCCGGATGCGCTTGGTCCCCAAGCCGTTCATGAAGGCGTTCCGGGCTTTGGCGGGCAGCTGTTCCCAGGGGGTGTCTGTGGAGACCCCCAGGTGCTTGGCCACGGCGGCCAGGATCTGCGGGTAGTAGTTGGAGTGGCTGGAGAGCGCAGTGATGCAGCCCTCGGCGATGGAGAGGCTGGGGTCGGGCACCACCAGCTGCTCGGAGACCTCGCGCCTGAATCCCAAGCCGGTGCACTCGGGGCAGGCGCCATAGGGCGCGTTGAACGAGAAGTCGCGGGGCTCGAGGTCGTCCATGGAATGCCCGTGCTCGGGGCAGGCCAGCGCCAGCGAGGTGCGGATGGCGACGCTGCCCTTGTCGTCGAAGCCCTCCTCGGCTTCGTCCAGCATGCGGGCCTCGGGGTTTGTGGGCGCACCCACGGTGACGATGATGGCGTTGCCGTCGGCCAGGGTGGTGGCCGTCTCGATGGCCTCGGCCACGCGCGAGAGGCCGTCCTCCTTGATGACGATGCGGTCGACCACGATCTCGATGTCGTGCTTGACCTTGCGGTTGAGCTCGATCTTGTCGGAGAGGTTGCGCACCACGCCGTCCACCCGCACGCGCGAGAAGCCCGACTTGACGGCATCCTCAAAGAGCTTGGTGTACTCGCCCTTGCGCCCGCGCACCACCGGCGCCGACACGAGGATGCGAGTGCCCACGCCCAGCTCCATGACCTTGGCGGCCACCTGGTCGGTGGTCTGGCGCTGAATGACGCGCCCGCACTCCGGGCAGTGCGGAACGCCTACGCGGGCAAAGAGCAGGCGCAGGTAATCGTAGATCTCGGTCACCGTGCCCACCGTGGAGCGGGGGTTCTTGCTGGTGGTCTTCTGGTCGATGGAGACGGCGGGGGAAAGCCCGTCGATGCTGTCCACGTCGGGCTTGTCCATCTGGCCCAGGAACTGGCGGGCATAGCTGGAGAGCGACTCCACATAGCGGCGCTGGCCCTCGGCGTAGAGGGTGTCAAAGGCCAGCGAGCTCTTGCCGCTGCCAGAAAGCCCGGTGAAGACCACCAGCTTCTCGCGCGGGATGGTGAGGTCGAAGCCCTTGAGGTTGTGCTCGCGGGCCCCCTTGATGACGATGCTTGACTGCGGCATGGCGCTTCCTCTATGACGGGCGCGTCTGCAGGCTCCGAGACCGCAGTCCCGGGATTCGCAGACGCGCTGTGGCTGCTATGGCGGATTTTGCCGACTTTCTATAGTACCGAGCGGCGACGGGCAGAAACTGACGAGTCTGCCGAGAAGACCGCCGCCGAGACCCGGTAGCGCGTAGCGGGCATTCTGGCCGGCAACCCGGCACTAGCGCGTGACCGCCGAATCCCGCCTACGCCCAGCGTGCCTTCTGGCTGACGGCCCGAAGCCCGTGTTCCGACGACAGACGCCACGCGCTTCCGCCCTCTGCCCCGTCCCGTCCGTTTCCGCTTTGTGGCGCGAATGTCACTTCTTACCGCTTCATGCCTGATAACTGCGGGGGTACCATAGCCGCATGCGATTCCTACGCTGGCTCAAACATATCGGCAGCAGGCGATTGTCCATCGGGTTCATCGTCATCTGCTTCATCGTCCTGATGATCTACCTCTTCGCCTCGGGCGAGGCGGCGCAGCTCCCCCATGCCTTCTCCTGGCCTAGAAGCCTGTGGCTCCTGCTGGGGGCCGGATCCATGGTGGCGGGCTGGTTCTTTGAGGGCTGGGTGCTTTACGAGATGGGACGCGGACTGGAGCATCCCATCCCCTACAAAGCCGCCGTGCGCTCCACGATGGTAGTGCAGTTCTTCAACAACATCACTCCCTCGTCAAGCGGCGGGCAACCCATGCAGATCTGGAGCCTCTGGCGTGACGGTGTGCCGGTGGGGCGGGCGAGCTCAGTGCTTCTCGGCAAGTTTGCGGTCTACCAGGCAGCGCTTGTGACCTGCGGCATGCTGGGCGTCTTCTATGCCAACGACCTCTTTGCGCAGCAGATTGGCGGCTGGGTGTGGCTGGTGGTCTTTGGCTTTGTGGTGCAAGCCGCCATCTGCGCGTTTCTCGTCGCGATGATTGTCAAGCCCACCGCCGTGCGGCGCCTCGTGCACTTCATCGCCAGGCTTCTATCGCGGACCAAGGCGCACACCTTTGTAGACCGGCATATCGTGCAGGTGGACACCGAGCTCGTGCGATTTGAGACCGAGGCGCTGGCGCTTGCCGGACGCCCCAGTCTCTTCATCCGCACGTACCTGCTGACGCTGATCCAGCTTCAGAGCGTGCTCATCGTGCCCTACTGCATCTGCCGCGCGGTGGGAGGAACCCCCAGCCTGCTCATGGCGCTCTCTGCTGCCGCAGCCACCTTGATTGTGAGCAGCAGCTTTCCCACCCCGGGGGCATCCGGTGGCGCCGAGGGAACCTTTGCCCTCATATTCTCGCTGCTGCTGCCAGCCCAGTCGCCGGTGGGAATCGCAGTGCTGCTCTGGCGCCTGCTCACCTTCTACTTCCCGCTCTTTGCCGGCATGCCCTTCTGCATCGGGGCGCCCAAACAGGAAAACGCCCAGGTGGCCGAGACCGTAGTCACCGCCCGCGCAGCCGTGGACGCGGCCGTCACCAAGGACGCCTCGGAGAAGAACGGGTGATGGAGGCGAGGGCTGACTTCGGCCCTCTGCTGCGCGCGGGCTGCCTCATCCTGTCGCAGATGTCACGAAAGGACATGCCTGCCGGCCTCCAAGAAGCGCCCGGCAGTCTGCGCCGCTTCTGCGACCTGGGGTTTTCTCGAAAGGGAGCCCGCTAGGGCATCCCTCAGCATGTCCTAACGTTACATCTGCGACAACAACCCCGGCATGAGGGCCGAAATCGTGTCCTTTCGTGACATCTGCGACAAGGCCGCCTCCGCCCGCTCGTCCTGCACCCTGGCCGACGCGAGCCGGCCACCCGGCGCGGGAAGGGTGCGGCCGCCCGCCCGCTAGTTGCTGTAGTTGGCGAGGAACTCCTTGGTGCGCTGGTTGGAGGGATGCTCCATCACGTCCTCAGGCGTGCCCTCCTCGATGATGCGGCCCTCCGCCATGAAGACCACGCGGTCGGCCACGTCATGCGCGAAGCTCATCTCGTGCGTGACGATGACCATGGTCATGTGCTGCTCGGCCAGGCCCCGGATGATCTTGAGCACGTCGCGCGTCAACTCGGGGTCGAGGGCGCTCGTCGGCTCGTCAAAGAACAGGATCCGCGGCTTCATGGCCAGCGCTCGGGCGATGCCCACCCGCTGCTGCTGGCCGCCCGAGAGCTCGTTGGGCACGGCGTCGGCCTTGTCGGCCAGCCCCATCTGCTCGAGCAGCACCCGAGCCTCGGCCTCGGCCTCGGCGCGCGGGCGCTTCTGCACCTTGATGGGCGGATCGGCCACGTTTTTGAGCACCGTGTAGTGCGGGAACAGGTTGAAGTTCTGAAAGACCAGCCCAAACTTGCTCTTGGCTGCCCGTATCTGCTGCTTTGACCCGTACACGGAACCGCTGCCGTTGTCGGTCACCACCTGCTCGCCGTCGTAGGTGAGGGTGCCGTGGTCCATGGTCTCGAGCAGGGTGGCGCAACGCAGCAGCGTGGACTTGCCGGAGCCCGACGGCCCGATGATGGCCACCACCTCGCCCTCATCGACATCGACCGAGATGTCATGCAGTACCTCGTTGCCGCCAAAGCTCTTGACCAGATGTTCGATGCCAAATACCTGCATGCTCTTCTCCGCATCCTCACTCATGGTAGTAGGCCAGACGCTTTTCAAAGCGGCTCATGACAAACTCGATGACGAGGTTCACGACCCAGTAGATCAGCGCTGCGAAGGCGAAGGCAATCATCGAACGCTGGCTGGCGGCGATGGCCTTGGCTGCCGTGAACATCTCGGACACGCCGATGGCAAAGGCCAGGGAGGTGTCCTTGACCAGGGTGATGACCTCATTACCCATGGCCGGCAGGATGCGCTTGATGACCTGCGGCAGGATGATCTGGAAGAAGGTCTGGGACTTGGTATATCCCAGGACAGTGGCGGCCTCGTACTGCCCCTTGGGGATGGACTCCAAGCCGCTGCGGTAGATCTCTGCAAAGTAAGCCGCGTAGTTCAAGATGAAGGCGATGAAGGTGGCGGTCAGGCGATAGCCGGTGCCGGCCGAGACCCCAAAGATGTAGTACGGGCAGTAGTACACCACAAAGAGCTGCAGCATGAGCGGGGTGCCGCGCAGAATCGAGATGTAGAAGCGCATCAGCCAGCGCAACGGGGCAAAGCGCGACATGCGCCCCAGACAAACCAGCATACCCAGCGGCAGCGACCCGATGAGCGTCACCACAAAGACCTCGAGCGAGACGATCAGGCCGTTGCCTAACATCCCGAGCATCACTTGAATCGTCATCCCGCGTTAACCCTTCCCTGCTTGCAAACTCTTTCTCAACACGCAAGAAGGGCGCGACGCACCGCGCGCCGCGCCCTTGCTCAATCGAGCTTCAGCCTAGTTGGCCGAGAGGCACCAGGCGTCCCAGTTGGTGCCCTGGTCAGCATACTTGTCGACGATCTGCTTGGCTGCGCCGTCGGCGGTCATCTCCTTGAGGGTCTTCTGGACCGCATCGCGCTCGGCGGTGTTGGAGGTCGCGAAGCCCACGGCAAAGTGCTCGGTCGACAGCGGCTCGGAGAGAATCACGTAGGTGTCCCCCTTGCCGCTGATCTGGAAGTTGGCAACCGGCTGGTCGATGGCCACCGCATCCACGGAGCCCTGCTCAAGCTCCATGAAGGCGCTGTTGTAGTCGGCCACGGTCTGCAGGGCGCCAAAGGTCGAAGCCAGCGACACCTGGTCGCCGTCGCCGGTGAGCAGGTTATAGGCGGCGGAGTCGGCCTGGGTCAGGACCACCTTGCCAGCCAGGTCGGACAGGCTATTGATGCCGGAGTCCTTCCTGACGACAACCACCTGTGTGTTGTTCATGTACGGCTCGGTGAAGGCGTAGCCGTCCTCGCGGCCCTCCATGGTGAAGCCGTTCCAGATGCAGTCGATGGCGCCGGAGTTGAGCTCGTTGTCCTTGCCGTCCCAGTTGATGGGCACACAGTTGAGGTCCCAGCCGTTGCGAGCGGCCACCTCGGCGGCCAGCTCCAGGTCGACGCCGGCAAAGGTGCCGTCGTTGCCGACGTAGCCGTACGGCGGGAACTCCTGGTCAAAGCCCACGGTCAGGACGCCGTCGGCATCGGCCGAGTTGACCTCGGAGGCCTTGGGGCTGATGGCCTTGGGGCCGTTGGTCTTGAACTCGTTGCTTGCCTGAGCCGTGCTCGCGGTGCTGCTCGCCTTGCTGGTGCCGGTGCTGGAAGAAGAGCCGCAGCCCACCAGCAGCAGCGCCAGAGCCAGCACGACGCACGTGCTGAGCACGGAGACGATCTTGACGCTCTTACGCATGTGTTCCTCCCCTGTTGAGCGGTGAGTCAGCCTCCCGAGAAACGCCGTGCCCGCCCGCTGGCAACGCACCGCCCTCCCTGTGGAAAGCACCCATCCCTGTATCACTGCTCTAGCACAATAAAGCAGTAGTGCGCGCGAGCGGTCACGATTCGACGGCCGAGCCTCCCCGCTCGGTAGCGGCGCTCCGATGCACGCCCAACAGCAAGGGCCGGGCCGAGGGACGCGCCCTCGGTCCGGCCCTTCACACGCTTCTGCGATTGCCGATGCAGGCGCTCGCTAGCAGCAGTGGTGATGATGGCAATGGCCTTTGCCGTGCCCGTGCCCGTGGTCCTTGCGGCCCTTGTGTTTGCCGCAGATGCCCTTGTCCTTGAGCGAGACGATCAGCTTCTCGGTCAGGGCGTCAAGCTGCTGCCGCTCTTCGGGGGTAAGCGCAGAGAGTATGTCCTCGGCCACCTTCTCGTTGGCGGCGCGGCGCTTCTGAGCCACCTCCCGGCCCTCATCCGTGAGGTTTACGGTGTAGGTCTTCTTGTTCTCATGGTCGCCGATGGTCACATAGCCGTTGCGCTTGGCCTTCTTGACGTAGTCCTTGAGGACGCTGCGGTTGACTCCCAGAATTGAGACCAGCTCGCGCTGGGTGGCGCCGTCATGGTCGACCAGGGCGTTGAGCAGCGCGCCCTGCCCGCGCTTGTAGCTTTTGGGGCCGTTCTCGTGAAATGCCAGGCGGACCAGCTTGTCAGCCTTCTTCAGCTGCCTCAGCGAGGCTCCCGCATCGGTCATGGTGCGCTCCCATCTCTCGTGCATCCCATCGTCTTGATAGGACATCAGGCCGTTGTGTTTCCAGCGCAACTATAACACCTATATAGAAGTTAGATATTATTCTCATCTATGATTGGTTTATCTATGTTGCGTATTGTATCTGCTACTATCTAATTTATATCTTTAATCAATTTATATTTACTGAATAATATTATACGCAATCGATTTATAACCGATGTCCGTCCGTCAGCTGGCACCCTCTGACAAGTCACAGCTCGAGAGCGCCACCAAGCTGCGCCTCTACCTGCGCCCGCTGTCAGCGTGGGGATGCGATTCGAATTTGGAAAGCAGAAGGCCCCTAATGCAACCGAACCACCGCAATCGGCCCCCTATCATGAACTCAACCGCATAAAAATGCTGCTAGCCGGCGGATGTCTGAAGCCTGCTCAAGCCGCCCGGCCATGCCAGCAGGAGCAAAGGAGGGTCCCATGGCAGTCCTCAACTGCGATGGCGAGTATGGGTACCTGTTCATGCAAGAGCTTAAGTTGCCGCCCACCCACTCCACACCGGAAGCGATGGCCAACTATGCAAAATTCGGACGCCGCATCCACTGGGTCGACAGCACTAGCATTCCCGGCGCCTTTCAGATGAACACCAGCTGGTGGTACAAGGCCAATCGAGAAGGCATCCTCTCCCGACCCGACAGCCAGGTGGGCAAACCGCATCAGCACGAATACCCAGAGATTCTCGGGTTCTACGGGTCTGACCCATACCACCCCGACGATCTAGGCGGCGAAGTCGAGTTCTGGATCGACGGCGAGGCCCACATCCTCACCCGCAGCACCATGGTGTTCCTGCCGCCCAACCTGCCGCACTGCCCGCTTCTCGTGAATCGTGTCGACCGTCCCATCTTTCACTTCTCCGTGGTCATGAACAACGTCTATGACTGGGTGCGCGACGGGGAGAAGAGGATCTGCGCCAATGAGGGCGCAGAGAAGGACGCCGGGAGGTGAGCGCTGTGGAAGACCTCGGCTACGTGATGAACGGCGAGGGCGAGTACGGCAAGTACATCGTACAGACCTTGCAGCCGCCTAAGATGGATCCAGCGTTTGTGGAGTTCTACAAAACCTATGCGGAGCGTCTGCTCTGGATGGACGGCAATGTGGTGCCGGGCGCATTCCAGATGAACCTCACCTGGTACCGCCATGCCTCGGAGATGCGCCCCCTCTACAAGCACGACGAGCACGTCCACGACTTTGACGAGATGATCGGCTTTATCGGCTCCAACCCTGACGACCCGTACGACCTGGGCGGCGTGATTGAAGTCGGCATCAACGGCAAACTCCACCGGCTCACGAGAAGCTCGGTCATCTTCCTCCCCGCCGGACTCAAGCACCTGCCGCTCTCAATCATCGAGCTGCACCGTCCGATACTGCACTTCTCGGTATCGATGAGCGGGCACTATGGCAACACCCGCACTGCCACGGGCGAGAGCAGGGAGCTGACGGAGCCCGGCGACAAGTGACCGGACGCGCAGCCCGCGCGCAGGTTGAAGCCGAGGCTCAGTGCTTGGCGTGCTTGTTGCGGGCTGCCTTTGCCGCCCGGTTGTGGCGGGTGTTGCCGTACGTGCTGCTCTGCCGGGCGGTCTTGCGCAGCTCCTTGAGGGCGTCGCGCTCGTCGGTGCCCTCGAGCTTGGCCCGCAGCGACACCACCTGGTCGCGCAGGCTGGCGGCCCGCTCAAAGTCCATGTCGCGAGCGGCCTCAGCCATCTCGTCCTCCATGCCGGAGAGCACCTGCAGCAGCTCGGATCGCGCCAAGCCGGCTAGCTCGTCGTCGCGGTTCACCCCGTTTACCAGGCTCATCTCGTCGTCTTCGTCCCCCATACGCTGAGCGATGTCGGAGATGCCTTTCTTGATGGTCTGGGGAACGATGCCGTGCTCCTCGTTGTAGGCCATCTGGATGGCGCGGCGGCGATTGGTCTCGTCGAGGGCCACCCGCATCGAGTCGGTGACGACGTCCGCATACATGATGACCTGGCCGTGCGCGTTGCGGCTGGCGCGCCCGATGGTCTGGATGAGTGAACGCTCGTTTCTCAGGAATCCCTCCTTGTCGGCGTCGAGAATGGCGACCAGGCTCACCTCGGGCAGGTCGAGGCCCTCACGCAGCAGGTTGATGCCCACCAGCACGTCGAAGGTGCCCAAGCGCAGATCGCGCAGGATCTCCACGCGTTCCAGGGTGCCGATGTCCGAGTGCATGTACCGGGCTTTGATCCCCTCGTCAAGCAGATGGTCGGTCAGGTCCTCGGCCATCTTCTTGGTGAGCGTGGTCACCAGCACCCGCTCGTGCTTGGCGGTCCGGTCGCGTATCTCGCCGATGAGGTCGTCGATCTGCCCGCGGATGGGCCGCACCTCGATCTTGGGGTCAAGCAGGCCAGTGGGGCGGATGATCTGCTCCACGTTTTGCTGGGCGACGCGCTTCTCGTAGTCACCAGGAGTGGCCGACACGTAGATGAACTGCGGAATCCGCTGCTCAAACTCGTCAAAGCGGAGGGGGCGGTTATCGAGCGCGGAGGGCAGCCTGAAGCCGTGCTCCACTAGCGTCACCTTGCGCGAGCGGTCGCCCTCGTGCATGCCGCGGATCTGCGGCACCGTGACGTGGCTCTCGTCGATGATGCAGAGAAAGTCGTCCTTGGGAAAGTAGTCGATCAGAGTGTAGGGCGGCTCGCCCGGCTCCCGGCCGTCCAGGTGACGCGAGTAGTTCTCGATGCCCGAGCAGAAGCCCATGGTCTCGAGCATCTCCAAGTCGTAGGTGGTACGCATCTGCAAGCGCTGGGCCTCCAGCAGCTTGCCGTCCTCTTTGAGCTCAGACAGGCGCTGGTCGAGCTCATCGCGGATGGTGGTGAGGGCGTGCTCGAGCTTGGGCCGAGCGGTCACGTAGTGGCTGGCTGGCCAGATGGGGGTGGACTCCAGGCGCTCGAGCTCCTCGCCAGTCACGTGGTCGACCACCGTGATCGACTCGATCTCATCGCCAAAGAACTCGATGCGGAGGGGGTTGTCGCTATACGGGGGGAACACATCCACCACGTCGCCCCGCACCCGGAAGGTGCCGCGCACGGGCTCGTAGTCGTTGCGGTCGTACTGGATGTCGATCAGCCGGTGAATCATGTCATCGCGGTCCATGGGCGTGTTGACGTCGACAAAGACCGACATCCCGGCGTAGCTCTCTGGAGAGCCGATGCCGTAGATGCACGAGACCGAGGCCACCACGATCACGTCGCGGCGGCTGAGCAGCGCCGAGGTGGCGGCATGGCGCAGCTTCTCGACCTCATCGTTGATCGAGGCGTCCTTCTCGATGAAGGTATCGGTGGCGGGGACGTAGGCTTCGGGCTGGTAGTAGTCGTAGTAGCTCACAAAGTAGACCACCGCGTTGTTGGGGAAGAACTCCTTGAGCTCGGCGGCCAGCTGGGCGGCGAGCGTCTTGTTGGGCGCCATCACCAGCGTGGGCTTTTGCACCGCCTCGATGACCTTGGCCATGGTGAAGGTCTTACCGGAGCCGGTCACGCCGAGAAGCGACTGGTAGCGAAGGTGGTCGCGAACCCCTTTCGCGAGCTTCTCGATGGCCTGGGGCTGGTCGCCGGCGGGAGGCCAGGGCGAGACCACCTTGAAGGGCTGGCCGGCGGTTCCCCCCAGGCCGACCTGCGCGGCCCGCGGCAGATCCTTGTTGGTACCTTGGCTCATCGCTCGCTCCTTAGCATCACAAAACAGCTGTTCAGGCAGCCCCGGTCTCCCTATGAGCTCCACCCGGGAAAGGCGTCGGGATAGAGCTGGGCGTATGCCTCCCTGGCGCGCACCACCCGCAGCAGGTAGTGCGAGGTCTCAGGATACTGCACCTCATCGCGTATGTTGCCGCCCCCCTGCGTCCAGGCGTCCACGGTGCCGATGCCCGCGTTGTAAGCCGCCACCGCATGCTCGACCTCGTCGTAGTAGTCGATGAGATAGCGCAGGTAGGCTGCTCCGTACTGAATGTTGACCTCAGGCGAGGCCAGCTCCGTGACCGGATAGGCGTCGCTGTCGACAAGCCCCATCTGAGCCACCTGACGGGCGGTGTCAGGCAGCATCTGCATGAGGCCCACAGCCCCGGCACCCGAGACGGCATCGGGGTTCCAGCCTGATTCGCACTCGATCACCGCTGCCAGCAGGTAGGGATTGATTTGGTGGTCGGAGGCCGCCTGGGCAATCTCCTGCTGGTAGCTCAGGGGGTAGAACAGCCTTCTCACCTGGTCTGGCCCACGCAGGTAGAGGGCGGTCGAGACGACCATGGCCGCCGCAACCAATACCGCCAGCACCCGCCACCAGGTAAAGAAACGACGGCGGGGGCGATTGCGGTCAGGCCTGCCCGACCCTGTGCTGCGCCGGCGCTGACTCACGAGACGCCCATCTCCGCCGATAGGCTTCGTGCCGAAAACGCCTGGTACCAATCGTCAAGCTGGGCATGGAGGCCCTCGAGCGTGCCGTCGTTGACGATGACCGTGTCCGCCAGGGCGGCCCGCTCCTCGTCGCTTATCTGATAGGAGATGCGCTCGCGCACGTCGTGCTCGTCGAGGCCGCGCGCCACCGCCCGGGCCACGCGCAGCTCCTCGGGGGCCACCACGGCCATGACCTCGTCGGCAAGCCCCAGGTAGGGCGAGCCGGGCTCGATCAGGGGCACCTCCACCACCGCCAGTGCGGCATCGCTGCGCGCACAGCAGGAGGGGCTCAGGGCGTCGGTCATCCGCTGCAGGATGAGCGGGTGCATGATGGCGTTGAGGTCGCGCACGCCCTCCGGCGAAGCAAAGGCGGCCTCGGCCAGGGCATGGGGATCGATTTCAAACTCCGGGGTGAGAATTTGCAGGCCAAAGCGTTGGACCAGCGGCTCGGTCACCAACCCGCTCTCACGCACCTGCCGGGCGATCTGGTCGGTGTCGAGG
>OMWF01000051.1 GCA_900314665.1 uncultured Actinomycetes bacterium | reverse complement strand
GGCGCCCGAGCCTTTCTCGCCCGGCACCGGCGCTCGGATTGTGAAGGAGCTCTCGGTCCCCGGCATGATGTGCCAGAACTGCGTCAAGCACGTGACCAAGGCGCTTGAGGGCATCGACGGCGCAATCGACGTGCACGTGGATCTGGACACCAAGACGGCGGTGGCCTCCTTTGCCACTAACGTCCCTGATACAGTGCTTATCAAGGCAATCTCCGACGCCGGTTATGAGGCGACGGTGATTAAAGAAAGCGATGTGAGAGGAGCATCCCCTATGGAGAAGACCATCGATGTGACCGGCATGATGTGCCAGAACTGCGTCAAGCACGTGACCAAGGCGCTCGAGGGCGTCGACGGCGTGAGCAACGTTCGCGTGAGTCTGGACGACAGCAACGCCGTTGTCGACGTTACCGAGGCCGTCAAGGATGAGGACCTGGTAGCCGCTATCGTGGACGCCGGGTACGAGGCCGCGGTCCGCTAAAGCCCCAGACTGATAGCGTGCAAGCAGCAGCTGCTGCACCCGTCTGCGGAAAACTGTCGTTGTGCGCGAGGCCGCCGGAGAGCACGCCGGCGGCCTCGCCGCGCTCTTGGTAAGGTGGCGGCTATGAAACTCGAGCAGCCACAAAAGCGCCTGGGACCTCGCGGGTTTTTGGCCTGCGCTCTTGGCATCAACATGCTGGTCGTCATGGCCATCGACATGTACACCCCGGCTCTCCCCGGGATGACGCGCGAACTTGGTCTGAGCGCTTCGGTGCTCAACCTGACCATGTTCGCCTTCTTCCTCATCTCCGCGCTTGGGACGTTTATCGCCGCGCCGCTCTCCGACCGCTTGGGACGCCATCCGGTGCTGGTTGGGGCGTGCGTGTTCTTCACGCTGGGGTCGGCAGGCTGCGCGCTGGCGAGCGGGATCGTGGGGCTCGTGGTCTTTCGCATGTGCCAGGCGATGGGCTTTGGCGCAGTCGCTGCTCTGGAAACGGCCCTGATAAAGGACTCGTTTTCAGGTCGTGACCTGCAGATATCAATGACGTTGCTGCAGTCGCTCATCATCGTGGGGCCCATCGTGGCGCCATTTCTGGGCTCCTTTATCCTGACTGTGGGCGGCTGGCGTCACATCTTCTGGGTGCTCACCGGCTTTGGCGTGGTGGAGCTCGCGCTCTCGCTGATGATTTCTGAGACGCTTCCCGCCGATAAGCGCCTGGCAGGGGGCGTGTTGGAGACGTTGGGGCAGACCACCGGCACCTTCAAGGTGCTGCTTGGGAGGCGGCGCTTTAGCTCGCTGGCGGTGCTTCTGGGGATGGCGGCCATTCCGTATGCCGCCTTTCTGGCGGTGGTCTCGTACATCCTGCTCGACGATTTTGGCATGACCTACCTGGGGTACAGCGTCATTTACGCGGTTGTGGCAAGTATGAGCGTAGTGGCGCCCTTTGTGTACATGGGCTTGTCGCGGAAGTTCTCGGTGAACGCCATCCTCAAGATCAGCATTGGCTTCTCGCTGGCCTCGGCCGCGTTGATGCTTGCCGCCGGACGGTGGACGCCGCTCTGGTTCTGTCTCGCGTTCTTGCCCTTTGTGCTGGCAGAAGGGGTGGTGCGGCCGATGAGCTTTGTGGTGCTTCTGGACCAGCCAGTCGAGCGCGTGGGCGCGGCCAGCTCGCTTGCCAACCTGGTCTACAGCATCATGAGCTCACTGGGAACTGTGATTGCCACGCTCGAGTGGCCAAGCTACACGCTGGGCCTGGGCGCGCTGCTGCTGGCATGCTCACTGGCGATGGCAGTGTCGTACCTGGTCTTTTCTCGGACGGTCAGAGAGTGATGGGCTGGATGCGGCTGTGGGGCTTCTCGCACCGGCTCAACGGCGCGGCGGTGCCGCCGGCGCCCGCTCTATCCCAAGGTTGTATCCTGTTGAAATCCCGTATTTGCATCCATAGACCATCGCCGTGCCGAGCGCGTGCGAGAGTTCGCCGAGCTGCTCTAGCGGGCCGGAGTGCGCAGGGGGACGCCTTCAACCTTCTTCGATAAGAGCGGCGGCGGGGCCGCGGTTTGAGAAGCTCAGACAGTCCTGGCTCGCGCGGACAGCCCGCAGGGCTGTCCGGCTCGTGCGGAACTCGCTTCCCAAGCCGCGGCCCCGCCGCTCGCGGCTCGCAGGTTTGAGGAGGCTGGGGCGCGGTTCGAGAAGCTCGGACGGTCCTGACTCGCGCGGACAGCCCACAGGGCTGTCCGGCTCGTGCGGAACTCGCTTCCCAAGCCGCGGCCCCGCCGCTTACGGCTCGCAGGTTGGAGGAGGCTGGGCGCGGGCGTCAGCGAATCGTTGCGGTTGCACCGCTGGCGGCCGCCGGGCTCTGCTCGCTTAGATCCAACCGCTCTCGACCTCGGGCGAGTTGTAGAGTTCGAAGATGCGGAAGAACTTGAACTCCTCCTCGGTGAGGGGCTCCATCTCCTTGCCGTTCCACTTCTCGATGCAGCCCTCTGCCTGCTCGATGGTCTCGTAAAAATCAAAGGTTGAGCGTTCGACGCCGGGGAATTTGAGCTCCACCAGAAAGCCGTTGAAGCCGTCTTTGACGCGGTGCACGTGCTGGATGTTTCCTGCCCATACCGTGCCCGTCTCCCCGTTATCCTGCACGTCCGTCATGCTCGCCCCCCATTGATGCGATCGGTCTCGGCCCACTATGGTTGCACACCGGAGCGAGGCGAGAAGCGCGCGCCGGCGCTGCGGGCGGGTAGTGGGAGAGGGGTAGTGCGCGTCCGGTATCATGGACGCCATGATGGCTGCGGCGTGGAAAGGTACCGAATGCGGGCTGGCATTCATAAAGGCTGGATTCTCCGTGCGCTGGGGGTGCTTGCGACGGCGCTTCTCGTGCTGGCGCTGGCGGGTTGCGCCTCGGGTCCGGTGCCGGTGCGCGAATCGGTCGATGCATACTCGTGGGAGGAGCTCTCACGCATCGCACGGCAGGTTAGCCAGAGCGGAAGTGAAGACGCCGCTCTGGAGATTGCGCGCAGCTACCATCTCTGCAATGACGACGGAACCTTGGATGCGACTCAATCAAAGACCGTGACCCTCACCACCGGCCAGAGCGTTGAGGTGCAGATTTGCGGCTTCTATCATGACGACCGGGCCGATGCCGACGGCAAGACGGGCATCACCTTCATCTTTGCGGAACCCGTCTCCATCCGCGTGTTCAACAATTCGCGCACCAACCTGCACGGGTGGGAGGGGTCGGCCCTGCGCGCCTACGTGGTTGACGACGTGGTCCAGCAGTTTCCGGCAGACCTGCGCGCCGTGGTGGTGCCGGCGCTTAAGCAGACCAACAATCGCGGGTCCTCAAAGATTTCCGACTCGGTGAGCCAGACCTGCGACTATGCGTTTCTCTTCTCGCTGCGCGAGCTCTATGGGGAGATCGGCTCCTACTCTGTCGAGCAAAACGCCATTCTCAACTTGGAAGGGGAGCAGTACCAGCTCTTCCGCGACCGGCGCGTGAGCGAAGTCTCCCAGAACCCCCTGCTCGAACGACAGTATCGGACCGGAACCCGCAACTGGTGGACTCGCTCGGCCAGCTCTGACAGCGCAACATCCTTTCACGTCGTATCCGATGACGGCATTGCAACCCAAGGCGACGCCAACTTCCATTACGCCGTGGTCCCCGGCTTCTGCCTGTAGAGGCGGGGTGGGCGAGAATCGCAAATGTTCTGGAGCGGCGCGACCAGAGCCCTGTCCTTCTCCGAGTAGGCGATATTGCGTGCAGCTGGGTTTGGTCCTTCTTGCCGCCGCCGGGTGCGCCGGGCGCTCCGCCGGGTGCACAGGCGCTCCGCCGGATGGGCCGGGTGCGATATGCAGTCATTTTGGAGTTATCGCAGGAAAACGCTGCTGTTTATGCATAGATT